>NZ_CP197171.1:1538219-1845863 GCF_052055485.1 Amphibacillus sp. Q70
ATTTTATTTGCTTTGATCAGCTCTTGATCACCAGACACCGTTACTGGTAAGTGATCGTGCTCAGTTAATAACTGGATGAGGTCTTCGGGATATGCCCCTTTTATAGCTGGATCAAGGAAACTACGATTAAAAAATAAGTCACAAATGTGTGCTGCTTTAAGGTCAGCAGGATTTTGACTGCGCGGATATGAAGGTGTTAAGTTGAGGATAATTCCAATTTTCCCATCTTGATCTTCATGATAAGCTTGAACTGCTTTAGCATGCGCAATCATCGTGTGATAAGCAACTTGAATCGCTTTTCTAAAATTAACGATATTTGGGTAATGAAAGTCATATAGATACCCACCCTCTACTGGAACGATCGGTTCATTGAAAGTAAACCATTTCTTTACCCGATCGCCAAAGTGATGGAAGGCTACTTTTGCATAGTTTGTGTAAGCATCAATAACCGTTCTATTTTCCCAGCCACCCATTTCTTGTAATTCAAGTGGCATATCAAAATGAAATAAATTAATGAAAGGTTCAATGTTGTTAGCTATTAATTCATCAATCACCTGATTATAGAAAGTAACGGCTTCAGGGTTTACCTTACCCATTCCACCTGGTATCAGTCTTGACCAAGAGATTGACATTCGGAAACTATTATGTCCAGCAGCCTTCATGTTTTGAATATCTTCTTTGTAATGATTAAAAAAGTCAGATGTTTGGTTAGGCCCTATTCCTTCGAAAAATCGATGGGGTTCTGTTTGATACCAGTGATCCCAAATATCCTTACCTTTACTTCCATTTGCTGATCCTTCTGTTTGTGTTGCAGAAGCTGCACTGCCCCACCAAAAATTTTCTGGAAATTGAAAGTTTAAAGACATGGTTTATGTCCTCCTTCTTTAGTGTGTTATATTTCAATGACTTCAATGACTAAATGATAAACAGTCATCGAAGTCATCAAGACAATATTTTTATCCCCTTGTATTTACCATTCTATTTTAACGGTGTTTCCATTACCACTTGTTATTTTTCCGTTATCGTAGCGGAAATGACTAATAAACAAACTAAACAAAAAAGATAAAGCTAAATAAGCTAAAAAATGACAAAGAAAGATATCATTTTAATGATTCGCAACTTTAGTTATGTTCGTTTAATTTTGTGTCTATATCAATCTATTAGAAGTATTTATTATAGAACCATAAATAAAGCGTTTACAATTCATAATATATATTTTATAATAAATTATGAATTTATTACTAAATAATATAAAAAGAGGAGGAGCATTTTACTTCAGCAAAAACTATCTATTGGGAGAGGAGTTATTTAAATGAAGAAATCCTATTTGTCACTGGGGAAAGTGACTATACTTACAATGATTTTTATCTTACTCTTCGGTTCATTATTTCCCTATAATATCAATCATGGTCAATTGGCTCATGTAGCACATGCTACAGAAAAGCTGGACATCCAAGAAGATAATCTTTTTTTAAATGGTGACTTTGAAGATGGTACTTTAACTGATTGGGATACATCAGGAAATTCTAAATTTGAAGCAACCGATGAAGCATCCTATTCTGGTGACTTTTCTTTAAAAATATCTGGACCACAGGAATGGAATGGTATCAAGTATACGGTGGAAGTAGATCCAAACACAGATTATGAACTTACGTTTTACGGAAAAGGATCTGGCGGGGCTGCTTACAAAGTATTGGAAAGTCCTAATGAAGCTGAAATTACAGAAGATTACACGGGTCATGAAGAGGATTGGGTACAATATCAAGTTGAATTTAATAGTGGTGAAAATACAAGTGTCATTGTTTATGTCTCAGATGCTGAAGAAGTGGCGTATTATGATCAATTTGTTTTAGTACGTGCTGACGGATCAGAGCAACCTATTCAGGAATCACCTATTTTGTCAGATGTCCAAATCAGTGGTGCCCCTATTGTTTATAATTCATTAACAGTGCAATACGAGTATGAGCATCCAGAAGATATCGAAGAAGGGCAACATGAATATCGTTGGTATTATTCTGATGCTGAAGATGGCAATTTTCAGCCCATTGACCGGGCAGTTGACGACGAATTAACTGTGATGAATTCATTAATAGATAAATATGTGAAGGTAGCCATGCATCCCGTTGATCAAAGAGGCGTATCAGGAGAATTAAGTTGGAGTAAAGCGGTTGGTCCAATTATGAGTGCAGATATTTTAGATGATCTATCTTTTGAAATCGATCAAGCAGAAGCTATTTTAGCACAGTCTGAAAAAGGGGATGCGATTGGTCAATATCCAGAAGCTGTTTGGAATGTATTTGAAGCGGTTATAGATGAAGCAAACCAACTTTTAAATACTGATGATGCAAGTGAAGAAGATATCAATCATCAGATTGGTGTCTTAAAAGCAGCAGTTGAACAATTTGACAAGGGTAGAATGACGATAGATTCACCATCATTTGATCATTTTATTACAGCAGAAGGATCGAAATTAATGGATGGTCAAGAGGAACTTGAGTTTATTTCGTATAACGTTCCGGGGGCCTTATTTAATGAGAATGAACCTGATGAAAATGATTATGATGGTATTTTTCCAAATGAATTTGAACTCCGGGATATTTTTGAGACAATCAATCAAGTAAATGGAAAGGTCATTAGAACCTACACCCTCTCAATTTTAAAAGGAGATGCTCCGGCGGGTACTGAGAGACATATTATGGGGCCTAATACCTTTAGTGAAGAAGCTTTTAAATCTATGGATTTGTTATTAAAGTTAGCTAATGAATATGATGTCAGAGTTATTATTCCATTTATTGATCACTGGGATTATACAATGGGTGGCATTGGTGATTTTGCATCATTCCGTAATAAAAATTCAGCTGATTTTTATACGGATCCAGTTTTAATGGAAGATTTCAAGCAAGTTATGGATTATGTGATGAATCGAGTTAATACTTATACTGGGGTACGCTATAAGGACGACCCAGCTATCTTGGGTTGGGAAACAGGTAATGAATTAAATCTAGCCCCTGAATGGATGACTGAGATTGCCTCACATTATAAAAGTATAAATAGTAATCAATTATTAATATCAGGTAATCAAATGGGTCCAAACCATCATTATGAAAATATTAGTGAGGCGGCTTTAAATGATCCCAACATTGATGTAGTAAAAAGTCATTACTATTTAGGGAACTATGTGAATAATATTAAGAGTGATTTGGAGAAGGTAGCGGGTCAAAAGCCTTTCTTCATCGGTGAATTTGGTTTTAAACCAACAAATGAAGTAGAGGATATGCTTGATGAGGTTATTAATAGTAGTGTATCAGGTGCTTTAATTTGGAGTTTACGCCCTCATAGTCGAAATGGAGGATTTGTTCAACATTCAGAAATGGTTGTTGACGGCATTCTCTATCGATCTTACCATTGGCCGGGTATGCCTTCAGGAGACTCTTTTGATGCAACTAACTTGATGCATGTCATGCGTGATAAGGCTTATGAAATACAAGGTGAATCAGCGCCTGAATTACCAGCGCCTACACCAGCACCGCATCTTTTTGAAGTGGATTCTATTTCTGCATTGCGTTGGAGAGGCTCTACGGGAGCAAGTTCATATACAATCGAACGTTCTGAAAATCCTGAAGGTGACGATTGGATTGAAGTAGGAACAGAAGTTTTAGATGATGTTGCCCCAGGATCTGTGATGTTTGCTGACCCAATGGCTGAAACAGGAACATCATACTTTTATCGAGTTAAAGGTGTAAATACTGGTGGAGAAACTGACTATTCAAATGTAATTGGACCTATTGAGGCTGCCTATTATTTAGAGGATACATTAGAAGATGATAGTCAAATCTATTACTCGACCGATCAATCTATTGTCTATCGAACCCCTAGCCAGATTCTAAATGTTGAGGTAGAAGCTACTCAGTTAACGGATGACCAATTTTCATTTTATGTTTCGAACGATGGACTTCATTTTGAAGAAGTAGATTTCAACCATCATGGAGAAGTCTATCAATCAGGAGATATTGCAGCATTAGATGCAGATTATTTAAAGATTGTTTATCCAGATGAGAATTTAGATAATGGGCGGATTAATCGGGTCAAGATTGAATATTTAGGCGATGGTAGTGTACTTTACCCAACCCAACCATTAATTCGTTCAGGGATTTTAATTGATAAATACGATGATTTTTCTAATATGTTTAACCATAGTGATAATTTAGCTTTTGATACAACATCAGTTGATTTAGCTGGTGGGGACGAAAGCCGTTTAATCAAAACAGATGAAAATGAGGCAACCATTGAGTATCGAAGTTTGGGTGAGATGAATTCAATTAAACTTGAAACGTATCAGCAAGAAACTACTCAATCTAACCAATCAATTGAAATTTACGGTTCAAACAATGGTGTTGATTATACTATTCTGGATGATGTAGAAATAGTTGAATTGGGCGGCACATGGAAAAAAATAAATTATGAAGTAAGAGATATTAATGATTCAATTAACTTTATAAAAATTGTCATTCCTGAAGGTTCAAATACCTCACCACAAATTAGCCAACTACAAATAGGCGTTGGCTCTGAGGAGATTCGTTTTGCAGAGGATTTACCACCACATATTGTAGAAAATGGTGAAACCTATGGAGGTGAAAATCTATTATTGCAAAATGGATATGAGGTTACACAGGGTCAGGTTGACCTAGAACTTAATCAAGATATAAAAAATAATGGTGATTATTCTGTAAAGGCAAATTATCAAGTTAATGATAAATCAATTTCAACTATTAAAAAATCATTACCTGTGGATGATCGAGCCATGTATGACACTTTACAAATGTGGTTAGCCACTGAGCAAGACCTAACCTTAACAGTTAATCTTGGAACCTTAGACTATGGAAATTGGTCTTATGCTTTTGATGTTCAATCAAATGAAGGTACCTATGTAAATATTCCATTATATGAAATGTTACCTGAAGAAGGAATAGCAGGTAATATACCGCGAGAGCAAATAAATGAATTTGAACTCACTATAGCTGATTCGACGAATGAATCAGGGACAATCTATATTGATGATGTTCATTTTATTCAAACAAGGATCATCGATAATTTTGATCATTATGAAAATGAAACTGATTTCTATGATCGTTATAATGAATCAAACCCTGAAGGTATGGTACAAGCAGCACTGAATGATGAGGTTAAAGAGAAAGGAACCCATTCTTTGGAGCTGGACGTTAATTTGAGAGATGGCTATGCTGGATTGATTAGCTATTTACCTCATGTTGATTGGACGCCTTTTGATAAGATTAGGCTTTGGGTAGATCCAAATGGATTAGAGATAGGCCTCGGCCTTCAAGTTCGAACGGCTGGCGGAGAGTATATGGAGGTTTTTAAGGATATTGATGCAAATGCAGAGCCTCACGAAGTAATTTATGAATTTGATGAATTTGACTATCCTGATTGGTATGGCGGTTCTGGCACATTGGATCCAAATGAAGTTGTTGAGTTTAACATTTATATCAATCAAAACGGTAGTGATACAACTGGGACAATCTATATCGATGAAATTGAGTTGTTATCGGAAAGAGTATTCGAGGACCCCGTCATGACTCCTGAAGATGATGAGGACGAAGGTGACGATGATGATCTAGATGGAATAGAAGATGATAGTGAAGATTCCGCTGAAGAAGATAACGGTGGTGAGGATTCTGTTGGAGAAGATGAAGACGATGGAGCCCCTGCTGGAGAGGGTGGAGACAATGAGGACACTGCCGGAGAAAACGAAGACAATAAAGATCCTGTCGTTAACGATGAAGATGAAGAACGCCTCCTACCGGGTACAGCAACTTCTATTTATCTTTATTTGATGATAGGGTTTGCCCTTGCTTTACTAGGTGGATTTCTACTAAAGTTCAGACGAAAACGTATCTGATTGAAAAGGATAAAATATGATGTCGTTGGGATTATATTGAATCCTGATTATTAATGAGTAGAAAATGTGGCTAGGACAAAAACAGCTAAATAACAAGAGAGCTGTTGCACAATGAAAATAGATTGTGTAGCAGCTTTTATGTAACTAGAAAGGCTGATCTATTCAAGATAAGCATAAGAAGATTACTATTATTCTCGCTGAATACTTGAATCCAATCGAGTAAACTCTAAGTAAGTGAATGGGGCACGAAATAAACGTGGCAGGACATTTCAAGGTTACAAGCTATTTAAAATGTCTCACCATAGCTGGAACAGTTCAAACCATATCGCAAGCTAGAATGTCGGATAGAAGGCTTCTATCAAACATCTCAAACTATATCGCAAGCTAGAATGTCGGATAGAGGGCTTCTATCAAACATTACAAACCATATCGCAAGCTAAAATGTCGGATAGAGCACTTCTATCAAACATTACAAACCATATCACAAGCTAGAATGTCGGATAGAGGGCTTCTATCAAACATTACAAACCATATCGCAAGCTAGAATGTCGAATAGAGGGCTTCTATCAAACATTACAAACCATATCGCAAGCTAAAATGTCGGATAGAGCACTTCTATCAAACATTACAAACCATATCGCAAGCTAAAATGTCGAATAGAGCACTTCTATCCGGTATTTCACATAAATATAAAAAAATATTCTACCGTTAACAAGAGAAATATTAGGAAAAATGAAACGATTGTGTTTATCTATTTTTGATAAACACAACCGTTTTTATTCAATTGAGACTAGTTTTATTCCGGTTTTATTTGGATTGTTATTATTCGTAAGTATCAAAAACACTGCGTAAGGTTATGATTTCTTTCAATGTTTCTTTTGTATATTCTTTTTTGAGTTGTGCTTTAGGTAGCGTTATTTCATAAGGGACATTAGGTATAATGTCAAAGTAATTATCTGAATAGACAACATCTTCACCTAATAATGTTACTTCAACATGTTTGGCGAAAGAATTTCCACTAATAATTAAAGCAAATTCTTTTTCATTCTCTTTTAAATCAAAATGTAGCTCGGGTTGCTTTAATTGGAAATACTTCAATGGTGTAAACAATAATGTCCCATAGTTATCCCTATGATTATGATTGGTGAAATGATAGTAAAGGACAGTTTCTTTCTTTATCTCACTATCCTTTAGCTCAGTGTTAAAATCGATCTCGGACACCTTTTTTACATTGAGAGATTGAATGTCTGTATCAAATTTTCCAGAGCGAATGATTTCTCCGTCTTTTTTTAATAATTGCCATTCAATAGTTCCACGTACATCATTTAAACTGTCATTAGTTAAAAAGAATTCAACCTTATTGTCTTGTTCTTTAACTGATAGAAGGATAGGTTGGTAAAACTTTTTAGCAACATAATGAAGGGCCTTCCATCTACCAAAATAATCAATACTTGACCAAGAGGGAGCAGGCCAACAATCATTTAATTGCCAATATAAAGATCCCATACATCTTCCACGATTTTGACGCCAATGCTCAACACCTGTTTTGATTGCTTTTGCTTGCAATAGTTGCGATAAGTAGATAAAGGACGATAAATCTTTAGGAAATAAGTAGTGTTGAGCTAAGTAAGTAAAGATTTTCATATTGCCTTGTTGATTTTTTTGATGCGATTCCATGACGTGTGAGAATAAGTTACGATCGTTTGCTTCAGTGAACGATTCTATTGTCTGCATGGTGGGAAATGACTGAAAGCCAAACTCTGACATGAATCGATTATAAGTGTTCTGATAAGAGATGATAGGAGATTCACCATGCCAAACATCCCAATTATGCCCATCTCCACTATTTTCACCATTTGTATCTTTAAATATGTGACCTGATGATGGTGATGAAGGCCAGTAAAAAGTATTGGGTGCTAACTCCTGAACCCATTCTGTCATATTTTCTTCGAAAAAGGTCTGGTACTGTTTTTTATTTTCTATTGTTGCTGGTATTCTGCCATCATCAAAGAACATTTCTATCTCATTATTTCCGCAAATTAAACCTAATGAAGCGTGATGGCGTATTCGTTTTAAATTATCGAAGGTTTCTTTTTTTACTTCTGCTATAAATTCTTTTTCTTCAACAGGATAAACGCCACAGGCAAACATCAGGTCTTGCCATACGATTAGACCATATTGGTCGCAAAGTTGATAGAAATCGGAATCTGGATAATATCCGCCACCCCAAACTCGAATCATGTTAAAGTTTGCTGCTGCACAACCTTCAATTAGTGATTTTGTTTTTTCTTTACCTGCACAACTTAACAAATTATCTTCAGGAATGTAATTAGCTCCCATAGCAAATATTTTCTTTTTGTTGATTTCAAATGCAAATTGTTCTCCCCATTTATCTTCATCTGTTATTACTGTTAACTCACGTAAGCCGATGGTAAGTTTAGTTTCATCAAGGATCTGTTCATCTTTAATTAAAGTACAGGTTAAATGATAAAGATTTTGCTCTCCCATCCCATTTGGCCACCACAATTCAGGTTTATTGATGATCATTTCATACTCTCTTTGAGTGCTAAGTATGAATTTCTGTGTAGTAGATTCACCTAAAGGTGATAACAGTTGTAATTCCATTGATAATTGATCTGCTTTGAAATTTTCAATTTCAAATGTAAATTGTAATTTAACTCGATCGTTTGAATGTTTTTGTAATACATGAACAGAATCAATTTTGGCTTCGGAGTATGCCTCAATGTAAACCTCTCTCCATATTCCTAAGTCAGGTAATGTTGGTCCCCAATCCCAGCCAAACATATATTGAGCCTTTCTGATCTGTGTCAAACCAGGTGTGGACTCACTATTTCCATAAAGAGGCTTTTTCCTGTTTTTCTCGTTTACATAGGCTAAAGGAGAGTGTAATAGGATACTTATTTCATTTTTACCCTTTTTTAGATATTTTTTAATATCATACCGATAGGATCTATGCATGTTTTTAACATGACTAATTTGTTGATCATTAATATAGATAGTGGCAATTGTATCAATGCCTGAGAAGTTAAGATAGATAAATGACTCATTTAATATTTCATGGCTAATAGCAAATGTTTTCTTATATAAATAATCTGTTTTGAACAATGAAAATAATTTTGCTTCATTGTCGCGATAAAATGGGTTATCAATTTTATTTAATCTATATAAATCTGCTAAAATTGAACCAGGCACTTGAGCTTCCAACCACTGATCTTTTTTACTTTCTCTGAAAAGCCAAGGACCATTCAACATAATTTGCTTCATTTTTTTCACCTCTAATATATTTTTTATTATATTATAACATTATTATTATGATAAAAAATATAAAAAGTGGTTTTCCTTTAAACACTTGATATTTAAAATAGAAAGCTTGTACAATACTTATACTAGTAAATTAGGTAATAAAGCATAACGTGAAACTTCTTTTAGTGGAGTTTTTTCAACGCATAGGAAGTGCTAGTGCCGACAATGCCACAAATCTTTTCGTTGGGGTGAGTAATTGCACTAAGTAAGGTTACTTTAGTATTTACAGGGTGAGCAAAACTTGGCTTATCGCCAAATCTTTATGGCGAATGCCATCGTTTTACTTATACTTATCGTCAATAAAATCTGTTATTTTTTTGATCGTGCAAGAATAAGTATTTTTCTTATTCTGAGTCTCAATCTCAGAATGGGATGTTTTTGTCGGACAGTCAGTTGCACTGCGATAACATGACATTATACTATCGTTTTATAAGTAATATTAATTCAAACTAGCTTAGGCTTAAATAAAATCTTTTTAATTTGACTATATTGTAAGTTCTTGAGGTAATTTATATTTTTTAGTATAAATATATTATTATTAGTTTTTGTGGTATAATAGCAATGTGTTTAATGTTGATTAAGGGAGATGTTTATGGCTAAAAAAGTAACGCTTAAACAAATAGCAGATTACATTGGGGTGTCGATATTTGTTGTGTCAAGGGCCCTATCTGGAAAACCAGGTGTAAAGAAGGAAACAAAAGAAAGAATATTTCAAGTTGCTTCTCAGTTAGGTTATTTTACGCAAAATGGGAAAGACATTAGAACAGAGAAAAAGACAGAGAATGATAGGGATCTAAAAGATCGAAAAAGTGTTTTAATTATTATGCCCGATATTAGAAATCAATTGAGAGATTCAATATATTGGGGCACCATTATTAACGGGATTTCAGATAGTTTAGATAAACTAAATTTAAGAATGGTTATTTTAACAGAAAGTAATACGGATGATTTGCAAGAAGTTGTCAATCCTGCTGGCTTTATCGGCATGATAGGTGTAGGAAAAGTTTCTACAAAATTAATTTTAGAGATCCAATCACATGACTTACCCGTTGTTTTGATTGATCATGAAGAGAAGCTTTATCCAACAGATAGTGTTTTTGCAAATAACTTTGATAGTAGCTATTATTTAACCAATCATTTAATAGGTATTGGTCATCGGAATATCCAATTTTATGGGAATATTCAATATTCAAGAAGTTTTCAGGATCGATGGTTAGGTTTTCGGACGGCGATTGAAGAAGAAGATATTGAACTATCAGAAGATTCTCTTACACTACTTCAGGGTAAAACGATTGATGATATGTTTTTAGAAATTAAAGAATGGCTGGCAGCAAGAATAGATAATAATAATGTTCCTACAGCCATCTGTTGTGCGAATGATTCAATTGCTTTACATCTGTATCGTGTCTGTAAGGAATTAGATCTGAAAATTCCAGATGATATTTCAATAACAGGATTTGATAATATTGAAGATTCATATCTGCTGACACCAACTTTAACAACCATTGATGTACCCAAAGAAGAGTTGGGAAGGCGGGCTGTTCGGGCACTATTAACTAGAAATGAACTTAAAAATGTACCAACTGAAAAAATAATTCTCTCTGGAGAAATGCTGCTCAGAGATTCTGTTAAAGCACTTAAATAAAAGATTTTGTTCCGTAGGTTTACGGAGACAAAATCTTTTTTTATTATTTAGTAAATGATAAGCCTGTTATCATTGTTACAAAATAGTTAGGGTTCGTTTAAATGCCTACCTTCAGCCAAATGCCTCCTTTTTCCTACAATAAAATAGACTTGCTGATTGATGATGAATAGTAGAAGCTTAGTTCCTCTTCTATCTTTAGTCAAAAGCCAACACCAGCCTTGTCTATCTTGTAATTCAACAAAACCTTCCCCTATGCATTATATGAGTAAATTTTATTAAGCACTAACAATTGAAATTATAAAAAATAAAATTTTATTATATGTTTTGTTTTATATTAATATTATTATATTTGTTATATTTATTTTTATTATTTATGATAATTTATATTGACAAGAAAACACTTACAAATTATAATTGAACTGTACAACGCACGATACTTACGATTAAGGGGAGGTAATTAGATGAAGAAAATATTAAAACTTTTTTTAGTTATGTTATTTTTCACCGTTATAGTTGGTTGTACGAGTGAAGATACAGGAAATGATGCTGACGGAAACGGTGGTGATGATTCGGAAGGTGAGGAAGCGGTTAGTGGAGAAATTACTGTCTTGACGAATCGAACCGATATTGTTGATACAAGAATGGTTGAATATGCAGAGGAATTTAACGAAATCTACCCAGATGTAGAAGTTAATTTTGAAGCAATGACTGACTATGAAGGGCAAGTCCGCATTCGGATGAATACTGAAGATTATGGTGATGTTCTTTTAATTCCGAATAGTGTAACTTTAGAAGATCTGCCAAACTTTTTTGAACCATTAGGAGATGAGGATGAGCTTGCGGAAGATTACTTGTTTGTCGACGAAATGGCTTATGATGGGGTAACGTATGGTATGCCTGTTATGGTTAGTACATTTGGTGCCGTTTACAATACAGCATTATTTGAAGAAGCAGGGGTAACAGAACTACCCTCAACTCCAGAGGAATTTTTAGAAGCAATGCAAATGATTAAGGATAATACAGAAGCCATTCCTTATTACACTAATTATAATGATGGTTGGCCTTTAAGTGATTGGGAAAATCAACGATTAGCACTTGCTGGAGATGGTACTTATGTATCGCAACAACTTCCGCATATGGATGATCCATTTAGTGAAGGAAGACCCCATCATACACTTTATAGATTATTGTATGATTTAACAGAACAAGACTTAATTGAAAGTGATCCTATTACAACAGATTGGGAAGAATCCAAGCAGATGCTTGCTGATGGGGAAATTGGTGCGATGTTTTTAGGAATTTGGGCAGTTGACCAAATTCAAGAATTAGCAGATAACCCAGATGATATCGGCTACATGCCATTCCCATACACGCATGAAGACGGTAATAGATATGCTGCTATGGCTGGGGATTATAAAATGGCAATAAATATGCACTCAGATAATAAAGATGCTGCTCGAGCTTGGGTAGACTGGTTTACAAATGAATCAGGTTATGCTGTTGAGAATGGTACCATTTCACCTGTTATTGAAGAAGATTTGCCTGATATCTTACAGGACTTTGAAGATGAAGGTGTAGAATTTATTGAAAATTTACCTGCTTTAGAAGGTGAAGAAGATTTACAAAATCAAATTGATTTTGAAGGTGAGATTGGTTTAGGCGATGAAGGATTTAAACAGAGAATAATAGAAGCCGCCATTGGAAATAGAGATGAAACCTTCGAAGATATAATGGAAGATTTAAATACTCGCTGGGCAGAAGCAAGAGAAAGATTAGGGGTAGAAGATTAAGGAATGGATAGTAAAACTAGGGGGAGTATTATAGCTCCCCTTCCTTATTGAAAAAATAACTACAACCCTAATTCTTTATATGGGGAGGTAATAAAGTGAGTAATAAAGCACCAAGTGGAACTTATGCAAATAGAAAATACCGTTTTTCTAATTTAAGTTATAAAATGCAACAGAAAATAATCATTATTTTATTTTCCCTTGTACCCATTCTATTGTTAGTGACATTTTCCTATTTGCCACTATTTAATATGTTTACTTATAGTTTTACAAGTTGGGATGGATTAAGTCCAGTTAAAGAATTTGTGGGCTTTCAAAATTATATTAGGTTATTTACTAACCCAGAATATTTTCATGTATTTAAGGTTAGCTTATACTATTTAGTTGCCTCATTTGTACAGTTGGGGATTGCTTTATACTTTGCAACCCTTTTAACTTTTAAAGTTCGGTTTAAAAATTTCTTTAAAGGTACACTGTTTTTCCCTTACTTATTAAATGGTGTGGCTATCGGATTTACCTTTTTATTCTTTTTTAGACAGGACGGTACTTTGGATACACTTTTATCACTAATTGGTTTAGAAGATATGATTCAAATGTGGCTTCGTGATCCTAATATTATTAATTTTTCTTTAGCTAGTACGTCGGTATGGAGACATATGGGCTTTAATTTTATCATTTTTGTAGGCGCTATATCATCTATTTCCAATGAAATTTATGAAGCAGCAGAAATGGATGGTGCCAATCGCTGGCAACAATTTAGATATATCATTTTCCCAAGTATACTCAAAATTATCCAATTGAATTTAATTTTATCAATAAGCGGGGCTTTGAGTGTATTTGAAATCCCTTATATTATGACTGGCGGAGCGAATGGAAGTTCTACATTTGTTATACAAACGGTTGATTTAGCTTTTAAATATAATAATACAGGTCTGGCTTCAGCGATGGGAATAGTATTATTGATTATTGTTATGATTGTTTCTCTCATTCAGCGTCTAGCCTTTAAGGAGGATTAATAAATGAAGATTTTCAAAAAACTTCCCGCCTTATTATTAAAATACGGATCTCTAGTTATGGGAACTTTTGTTGCGGTTATACCATTAATCGTTGTTTTGTTTGCAGCATTTAAAACAAAAGAAGAATACAATGCAACCAGTTCATTAACTCCCCCCGAAAGCTGGTTGAACTTTGATAATTTTATTCGAGCATTTACGGATGGGAACATGTTGACTGGTTTTTATAATACAGCGATTATATTAGTCGTTGCACTTGCGGGAGCAACGTTAACTGGTGCCATGATTGCCTATGTTTTCACACGTTTTGATTTTAAAGGGAAAAAATTTATCATTACAGCATTTTTAATAGCTGTTTTAATTCCTGGTATTACAACTCAAGTAGCTACTTTTCAAATTGTCAATTCACTTGGTTTATTTAATACCATTTGGGCTGCAATTATTTTATACATGGGAACGGATATTATTGCCGTATATATTTTCATGCAATTTCTTGAAAATATTTCTCCGGCATTAGATGAATCGGCGATGATAGATGGCGCTTCTTATATCACTATATTTTGGAAGATTATATTCCCTTTACTAAAACCAGCTATTGTAACTGTTGGCATTATAAAAGGTGTTAACATCTATAACGATTTTTATACTCCATTCTTGTATATGCCTAAAGCTGATTTATCTGTTCTATCGACAGCTTTATTTAGATTTCAAGGTCCAATGGGATCTTCTTGGGAGGTTATTAGTGCTGGAATCATCATTGTGATCGTCCCAACACTTATTGTTTTCCTTTTACTGCAAAAACATATCTATAATAGTTTCACGAGTGGATCAGTAAAATAAAAATCTGTTGAATTCTAATTAAGAAATAAGGTAAAGATATTTTATCTTCGTCTTATGTTTAATAGCTTCTTCATTCATGTGAGTGAATAGAAAAGCAAGAGAGCAAAGCTTTACTCTTTGTTGTGGTATATGAATAATTAAATGAAGGAGTGTTAAGATGACGTTTACGGGGGATCAGCTTGATTTTCAAAAAAACAAAAACTTTATAAAACGAAATGGGAATCGATTTGAATTAAATGGGAAAAAATATCGGTTTTCTGGTCCGAATATTTATTGGTTAGGCTTAGATGAAAATGTTAATGGTGTTGACTATCCAACAAATTTTCGGATTAGTAATGTACTGGATACAGCTTTAGAAATGGGAGCTACAGTCATCCGTTCCCATACCTTAGCAGCATCTGTTGGTTCTGCAAAATCATTACAACCCAATTTAGGCTGCTTTAATGAAGAAGCTTTTAAACATGTTGATTTTGTTTTAAATGAATTGGGAAAGCGAGGTTTGAGAGTTGTTATTCCACTTGTTGATAATTGGAATTATTATCATGGTGGCAGAGGAACTTTTACAAATTGGCGTGGGTTTGCAGATGAAGATCAATTTTACTGTAATGAAGAGATAAAAAATGACTTTAAACATCATATCAGTACAGTTCTAAACCGTGTTAATCATATTACAGGAATCACTTATAAGGATGATCCGACGATAGCTGCATGGGAATTAGGTAACGAGTTAGAGGGCACTTCTATTGAATGGGTTCGAGAAATGATCCAATATGTCAAGCTGATTGACACAAATCACTTGGTTGGCTTTGGTAATCGATTTAACCTTGATCAGGATAAATTATCGATTATAGAATTGGATTATATCGATGCACACTATTATCCTGCTGATCCAGATCAACTAACTGAAGATATTGAATTAGCGGAAAAAGCTAGTAAACCACTACTTATTGGGGAATTCGGTTGGGTAGATGGTGACTTAGATACTTTCTTGAGGATAGCTGAGAACAATGAAGGGGTTATTGGCACCCATTTTTGGTCCTTATTTGGACATCATGATGCATTTAGTTATGTAGATCATTTTGATAGTTTTACCCTCCATTATCCAGGTAGTCAAACAAATGCAGATAGATTGTCAAGAATACAGGCACTAAGAAAGCATGCATTTGTAATGAGTGAACAATCCGAAAGGACACACAATACACCCAATAGTCCTATTATTACTAACGTGAATGATAAAATTTATTGGCGGGGTGTAGTAGGTGCTGCTTCTTATACGATTGAAAGATCAACTATTAATGAAACGGGACCTTGGAATGTTGTTTGTGAAAAAGGAACTTCTGATCAATATGGTTATTGGCGTGACACAACTAGAGATTCTATGAAAGATGCTTGGTATCGAATAAAAGCCCATAACTTAAGTGGTGTGGCAGGTCCTTATTCGGAGGTCTTTTATTCAAAGCCAATCAACACGCATGCCAGTGAACCCAAAGAAGTTATAATCAGTACAAAGGCTCCTCAGTATTGAAATATGATCTCCCTTTATCAAAATATGAATCAATGGGCTAAGGATTCATTTAATTTTATGCATACCCAAAGTCCTGTGAATAGGGCACTTTAGGCTAAAAGAACTTCGATTATTGCCGATGCGCTCTGGGACCGTCAACTTCACCCTATCCGGGTGAAGTGAAGCCCTAGATTTACTAAAACTATCGTCGATAAAATCATGTCCTTTTCAATAGGGCCAGAATGCGAGTCTTTCTTATTTTAAATCTCAGGACGTGACGAATTAATCGACGCGTCCTTTTCGAGCTATGATTATGGTATTTTTCATTTAGCAAAATTAAATATCAAACAATATAAAAGGTTACTTTAGGATATCTATTTTATAAAGTAAATAAACTATTTTATTAGTAATTATATGCTTTTTGAAAAATAAGAATACGCTTACTATTGACATACTGATTTGATTTAATTAGAATTAATTTATTAAGTTATCGATTAACTAACGTTGGGAGGGGTATCATGTTGAGACAAGAAATGAAGCAAGAGTTAACAGAACGTATATTACCCTTTTGGTTAAGGCTTAAAGATGATCAATATGGTGGACTATATGGTCGGGTAGATTTTAATTTGAATGTCGACCGTCAGGGGGATAAAGGCGGTATTGTGACAGCACGATTTTTATGGACTTTTTCAGCTGCTTATCGAATCTTAAAAGATGAAAAGTACCTGAAAATGGCTGATCATCTGTATCAATTTTTACAAGATAAATTGATTGATCATGAACATAAAGGGATATATTGGTTGTTAAATTATAAAGGTGAACCTAAAGATACTAGGAAGCATATCTATGCTCAATCATTTGCTCTTTATGGATTAAGTGAATATTATCGTGTGACACAAAAACAAGAAGCGCTTGATTTGGCGTTAGAACTATATGATTTAATGGAAACTGTTGGTTTTGATCAAGAAAGCCAAGCTTACAAAGAGGAATTCAATCGTGAGTGGATTGAAATGCCAAATGAAATGTTAAGTGAGAATGGTGTTGTAGCAGAAATTACGATGAATACTCATATTCATATTTTAGAGGCTTACACCAACTTATATAAAGCCCATCCTACTGAAGAATTAAAGTTTCGATTAGAGACACTATTGAAGGTGCACTATGAAAAAATATATCAGCAAGACACTCATTGTTTAGGAGTATTTTTTGATAGGCAATGGAATAATATCATTCCTTTAAAATCATTTGGTCATGATATTGAAGCGGCGTGGTTAATGGATGATACCATTCATACGTTAGCGATTGAAAATGAAGCTTATAACAAAATGATTATTGATATCTCTTATAATATCTCTAATTATGCCATTCAAACTGATGGGTCATTAATTAATGAAGAGGAAAATGGTCACTTAGACTATACTCGTGTCTGGTGGGTCCAAGCTGAGGCCATTGTTGGTTTTTATAATGCCTATCAACGAACCGGTGATGAGCAGTTTTTAGAACGAATCCGAGGCTTGTGGAACTATATTAAAACAGTTATTCACGATTCACGTCCTGGCGGGGAATGGTATTGGTCAATTAAACCAGATGGTACTCCGACTGAGCGAGATTTGGTGGAACCATGGAAGGCATCTTATCACAATGGAAGAATGGCTTTAGAATTAATAGAAAGGATCGATAATGATGATTCACAATAAATATTATGAACTTTTAGAAAAGCAGGAGCAGTTATTAACGCGAAAGAATAAGAAAGATGATCAGTTTTATAATGGTATTTATGATCGCTATCAATATCCGGTTGTTACACGTCACCATGTTCCACTTCACTGGCGGTTTGATTTAAATAAAGAAACCAATCCACATTTCATGGAACGTCTAGGGGTCAATTCAGCTTTTAATCCTGGAGCGATCTACTTAAATGGGAAGTATTATCTTGTTGTCCGAACTGAGGGTTTAGATCGAAAGTCTATTTTTACGATTGCTGAAAGTGATAATGGGATTGATCATTTTCGATTTATCGATACGCCTTTAACGTGGGAAGATATTGATGAAAAAGAAACAAATATTTACGATATGCGTCTCGTTAAACATGAGGATGGTTATATTTACGGGATTTATTGTTCAGAAAGTAAAGATCCTGATGCTCCAGCATCTGATACGTCTAGTGCTGTTGCCCAAGCTGCGTTAGTAAGAACTAAAGACTTAAAAACATGGGATCGATTGCCGAATATTACAACGCCTTCACCACAACAGCGTAATGTCGTGTTGCATCCTGAATTTGTTGATGGGAAATATGCTTTTTATACACGCCCGCAAGATGGATTTATTTCAACCGGGACTGGAGGTGGGATTGCCTTTGGTGTTTGTGAAGATATTACAAGTCCAGTGATAGATGAGGAAACAGTCCTGCATGAAAGAAAGTATCATACTGTTTTTGAAGCAAAAAATGGTCAAGGACCAGCTCCGATTAAAACGAATAAAGGTTGGATTCATATTGCTCATGGTGTTCGAAACACAGCGGACGGCCTGCGTTACGTTCTCTATACGATTGCGACAGATTTGGATGATCCGACTAAGGTCATTGCCACACCAGGTGGTCATTTTATGGCGCCATATGATGACGAGCGTGTAGGTGATGTATCAAATGTTATTTTCTGTAATGGTGCAGTTGTCAATGAAAACGAAGACGTATTTATTTATTATGCTTCAAGTGATACGCGTTGCCATGTCGCAACGACAACGATTGATAAATTAGTTGATTATACGTTCAATACACCAGAAGATCCATTTAGGTCATTAGAGAATGCCAAACAAAGACAACAATTAATTGAACAAAATGAAGCGCTATTAAATAAATAATTTTATTGTAAAGAGACTTTGATTAGGTTATTCTTAAAAAATAAAGAAAAAGTTAACTGGTTTTAAATTGAATATTTGTGTAATTATCAGGCATTTTAGTGAACATCATGAAAACACTTACAATATTAGCTGTTTTTCTTGGCAACATTGTTGCTAATCCTAACTTCTTTTGATAGTATGAAGTTACTAGTATCATTGGTTTAACCGAACAATTAAGTTATAACTTAACTGTTCGGTTATTATATAAATTCAGCATGACTAAGTGGTAGAGATGGGAAGTGCGGATGGTGGAAAAAAGTAATGTGACAATGAAAGATATTGCTGATCGAATAGGAGTAAGCAGTGTTACAGTTTCAAAGGCATTGAATGATAAAGAAGGCGTCAGCGATAAATTAAAACAAAAGATTAAAGAGCTAGCAGATGAGATGGGTTACCGCTACAATACAGTGGCTAAATCAATGAAAAACGGCATGTCTTATAATATTGGAATTATCATGCCGGAACGTTTTTCTGGAGGTATCTCGCAATCTGTTTATTTTCGAGCTTATCAGCAGATCTCAACCGTTTTAGAGGATTATGGTTATTACGGTATTATGAATATATTGTCAAATGAAGATGAGGAAGCACTAAATCAACCGCGAATTTATCAGGAAAAAAAGGTGGATGGTTTTATTTTCCTTGGTCAATTGAAGAGCGACTATATTAATGTTGTTAAAGAAATAGATATGCCGATTGTATTTCTTGATTTCTATGATGAACATGATGAAATAGATTCGGTTATTACAGATAATTTTTATGGTGCTTACGATATTACGAATTATTTGTTGAATAAAGGGCATCGAGAGATTGGTTATGTTGGCAATCTTTATTCAACAAGTAGTATTCAAGATCGTTTTTTAGGTTATTATAAATCATTATTAGAGCATCATATTGAATTGAAACAAGAATTTATCATTAATGATCGTGATGAAAAAGGTAAATTTATCGATATTCAATTACCTGATAAATTGCCAACAGCTTTCGTGTGTAATTGTGACCAAGTTGCCCATGAAGTTGTGAAGAAGTTAAATAAGTTAGGTTATAGTGTCCCTGAAGATTGTTCAATAATAGGGTTTGATAATGATATATATGCAACCATTACAAGTCCGCCACTCACAACGGTTGAAGTAGATATTGATGAGATGGTGAAACAGGCTGTGCGTCTAATTGTTCGAAAGGTTCAAGGGAAGAACAAGCGTTATGGTCGGACGTCCGTGAAAGGAAATATTATTAAACGTGATTCTGTTAAAGAGCTAAGACGAGATGATTAATTCATTCATCGTTCTTAGCTTTTATTTCACTTTAGAGATGGCTAAGAAATAGTTTTGACATAACTAAGATGTTGATGGGTAAAAGATAGGAAAAACTAAGTAGTTAAAAAAATTTTGACGAAGTCCTGATATAATGCAGGGACGCTGAAGCCGGCACATCCCATGTGTAAGGAAAAGAACGAGCAAATATAAGTTTTTCTAATGGAAGAATGAAGGTGATGGTTTGGGAAGTAAAGTTTATCAATTAGTGACGAAAGCTTACTATTATTTATTGGTTAGTTTTTATTTTTGGCTGGGGTTGTTAAGAGGGATCGTTATTTATTCATTGATACCAGCACTAGCCGCTTTATATTTAACACTCCAGTTTATGAAACAAAATCCTGACTATGATGAAGCAATGATTAAAAAGACATATCAAAGCTATTATAAGCAGTTTCAGCAACATAGATTAAGTTCATTTTTGGTTAGCCTGGGCCTTATTTTATTGATTACACTCATCTTTTTCTTTTGGTTTGAAGAAACGGCTTGGGTTTTAATCGGAATAGCTGGTTATTTCTTGCTCTTGTTATTATCAACACTCAGTTATGCTAGCTATTATATAGCTTTTAAAAGTACTTCGATAAAACATTCATTTGCTCTAGGTTTTATCAGTGTGATCAAAAACTTAGGTTTGACTTTGGCGATAGTTATCGTCAATGGATTAATGCTTGCTCTTGCTTATTATAATTTAGTCTTATTTATTGTTCTGTTTCCAGTTTTGTACGGATCGGTTATTATATATGCTTTACCGAAAAAAATTGTATAATCATAATGGAGATTGCAAACACTGCCCTAAAGCGAGTCAAACAGCTTTAGGGCTTTTTGGTATGGTTAATTAGTTAACGCCATCTAATGGATAAATGATTAGCAAAGGTAATTAATATAAATATTAAGTTTATCATTTCTTTAAAATGAGGGGATTAGTTAGACATGGGTATTATTATGGTTGCAATGGTCTTTTTCGAACGACCTAAAGCTCCCCCTACTTTAAGTGATAAAGTTAATTCTATTCTTTTATTATAGGTAAGCATTTGTGAAACTCGAAGCAACAATGGTTTTCGATAGGGAGAGTAATCGTTGACTCACTAATTGCATGTAGAGTAACTTTTCAAAAAGTTTATATTTTGGGAAGAACTAAGAAGGAGACAACCCCCTTTGTGAATAGGTATTTTTGCGTTTTTTAAAAAACTATTGACTCGTAACCGTTTTCAGGATAAAATAAATTTATTAGCTTAACGGTAACCTAATTTAAGCTGAAAAATAATTTAAATTAAGGAAGGGTGTTAAAGTAATGAATAGAAAATTTATGACTTTATTACTAAGTATTCTGATGCTTCTATTTTTAGTTGCTTGTGGTTCAGATGATGGAGCCACAAACGATACAGATCAAGATGACACAAATGGTGAACTTCCTGCTTCTGAAGCATGGAAAGAGTTAGATCCTGAAGAGATAGAAGGAGATTTAGTTGTTATTACTCACCGGACAGATATCGTTGATTCTGTTTATCAAGATTATAAAACAGAATTTGAAGAGAAGTATCCAAATGTAACGGTTCAATTTGAAGCATTATCAGATTATGGTGGAGAAATTATGCCACGTATTAATACACAAGATTTTGGTGATGTTCAATATTTACCAATTCAATTGCCAATTGAAGATATCCCTAATTTCTTTGAGCCGATGGGTTCATTAGCGGATATAGGAGATGAGTATTTAGGGGTAGATGAGCGTGCTGTTAATGACACGGTCTATGGTATCCCAATCGCACTCACTTATACTGGTGTTATTTATAATCAGGCTGTCTTTGAAGAAGCTGGTGTAGAAGAATTACCAACAACACAAGATGAATTCTTAGAAGCACTGCGTTTAGTTCAAGATAACACAGATGCTATTCCATTATACACAAATTACGGTGACGCATGGCCATTACCACAGTGGGAAGGTGCAGTTACTTCAACAGCGGGTGACGAAGATTATTATAACGTTGATATGTTAGATGATCCACGTCCATTTGATCCGGGTGACCCACACTATGAGCACTATAAATTAATGTATGACATAACAGAAGAAGGTTTAATTGAATCTGATCCATTAACGACGGATTGGGAATCATCTAAAGTGATGATGAACAATGGTGAAATTGCAACGATGGTACTAGGTTCTTGGGCTTTAGAACAAATTCAAGATGCGGGTCCAAATGCTGATGATATTGCAATTATGGCGTTTCCTTCAGATGCAGAACGCACATTATTCTCAATGGGTGCGGATATGAATATTTCAGTAAGTCAATTTAGTGATAACAAAGAGGCAGCTTTTGCATGGGTTGATTATTTCATTCATGAATCTGGTTATGCAGTTGAGCAAGCAGGTGGTATCAGTGCTTCAGTTGATGCACCACTTCCAGATGCATTAGTTGAGGCAGAAGAGGCAGGGGCTGAATTTGTTATGCTAACGCCATCTCCAGAAGATAAACTAGGCTTACTTGATGAGATTGATAAAGAATCAGAGGTTGGTCTTTGGTTAGAAGATGAGAAACAAATTTTAATTGAAGCAGCAATTGGAAATAGGGATGAATCATTTGACGATATTATGGAAAGATGGAATGACGCTTGGGAAGCGGCTTTCAACAAAATAGCAGAATAGATTTCTCTTTGTGAAGATTGAGGAGAGTACATGATCAGTACTTTCCTCAAAGTACTTTAATGTTTGAAAAATACAGGGAGGTGCAGCACTTGTTTAGTTTATCTAAATTTTCTTATGGGACCCAGAAGAAAATAATTATCATTGCTTTTTTAATTGTACCACTTGGCCTGTTAGGAACATTTGCTTTTTTACCTGTTTTTAATATGTTTTGGTATAGTTTTACCGATTGGAATGGATATAGTGCAATGGAATTTGTCGGGATAGAGAATTATAAGACAATCTTTACAAATCCAGAATACTTTAGGGTCTTTAGTGTCAGTTTGTATTACTTTTTTGCAACATTTATTCAGTTAGCAATTGCTTTATACTTTGCTACGATTTTATCATTTGAAGTCAAATTTAAAAACTTCTTCAAAGGTGTTATTTTTTTCCCGTATTTATTAAATGGTGTCGCGATTGGTTTTATGTTCTTGTTCTTCTTTAGACCAGATGGAACACTTGATACACTTCTTGCTGCAGTTGGTTTAGAAGGATTTGTTACTCAATGGTTAGGAAATCCAAATGTCATAAATTATTCTTTAGCAGGTGTATCCGTTTGGCGCTATATGGGCTTTAACTTTATTATTTTCTTAGGAGCGATTTCTTCGATTCCTGGTGAAATTTATGAAGCTGCACAAATAGATGGTGCGAATCGTTGGCAACAATTTAGGCACATTATTTTTCCTAGTATTAAGATCATTATTTCTTTAAACCTAATTCTAGCTGTTAGTGGTGCGTTAAGTGCTTTTGAAATTCCGTATATTATGACTGGTGGAGCTAACGGTAGTTCAACATTCGTTATTCAAACCGTTGATACTGCGTTTAAATATGGAAAAATTGGTTTAGGTTCTGCAATGGCTGTTGTTCTGTTATTTATTGTTTTAATTGTGACAGGTATTCAAAGAAAGTATTTTGGCGAGGGGGATTGAGATGTACAAATTTAAACGTTCATTAGGTGTTTTTGGGAAATATGGTTCCTTATTAATTGGCGCATTTGTTGCGATCATCCCAATCGTCGCTATTTTCTTTGCCTCATTTAAAACAGGGACAGAATATGCAACAACGGGACCATTAGTGCCTCCAAGTGATTGGACTAACTTTGGAAATTATCATAGAGCTTTCGTTGAGGGGAATATGTTGACCGGTTTTAAAAATACTGTGATCATTTTGATTATTTCAGTAATCGGGACAACTTTAATTGGATCAATGGTAGCTTTTGTTTTGCATAGATTTGAATTTAAAGGAAGCAAATATATCTTAGGTGCATTTTTACTGGCGACGCTAATACCAGCTGTAACAACACAAGTAGCTACCTTCCAAATCATTCACTCATTAGGTTTATTTAATACGATTTGGGCAGCGATCATTCTTTACTTAGGAACAGATATTATTGCAGTCTATGTATTTTTACAGTTTATGGACTCCATTTCTGTTTCGTTGGATGAATCAGCTATGTTGGATGGCGCGTCTTACTTTACGATTTATCGAAAAATTGTCTTGCCATTGTTGAAACCGGCAATTGTGACAGTATTTATTATTAAGGGTGTTAATGTTTACAATGACTTTTATACGCCATTTCTGTATATGCCAAAGACAGATTTGCAAGTGATTTCTACATCACTATTTAAATTCCAAGGACCATTTGGAGCGCAATGGGAAGTGATCACTGCTGGTGTTATGATTGCAATTATCCCTACATTGATTGCTTTTCTATTTTTACAAAAGTACATCTATAATGGCTTAACCAGTGGTTCAGTAAAATAAAGATATGATATAAAGAAGGGATGTTAATATGTCTAATGTAAAAATCATTTCAGAAAATTTACCCAACATGCCATGGCAAGATAAGCCGGAAGGACATCATGCGCCTGTTTGGCGTCATCATGCAAATCCAGTTATTGATCGAAATCCTGCTGAACAAATTTCGCGTATTTTTAATAGTGCTGTTATCGGCTATGAAGGCAAATTTATTGGTGTTTTCCGAGCTGAAACAACCAATGGCCGCCCACATTTACATTTAGGTTATAGTGATGATGCACTAGATTGGAAGATTGATCAAGAACGGATAGAATTTATTGATGAAAGCGGGAATAAGTTCCAACCCAAATATGCCTATGATCCTCGCTTACTAAAGGTGGAAGATACCTATTATATTATTTGGTGTACAGATTTTTATGGTGCTTCAATTGGTTTAGCTGAAACGAAGGACTTCAAAACATTCACCCGTCTAGAGAATCCGTTTTTACCATTCAACCGTAATGGTGTCTTGTTTCCCCGCAAAGTAAATGGTCATTATATTATGTTGTCACGTCCAAGTGACAGTGGGCATACGCCATTTGGGGATATCTTTTTGAGCGAAAGCCCAGATCTTAAGTACTGGGGAAAACACCGCCATGTCATGGGTACAGGTGGAGATGGCTGGTGGCAAAACGTTAAGATTGGTGGTGGACCAGCCCCTATTGAAACAACAGAAGGCTGGTTGATGTTCTATCATGGGGTGACGGGTACATGTAATGGTTTTGTCTATAGTATGGGGGTAGCCATTTTAGATTTAGATGAGCCTTCAAGAGTAAAATATCGATCAAGCAACTTTGTTTTAACACCGGAAGAAAGCTATGAAACAACCGGTTTTGTCGACAATGTTATTTTTCCCTGTGCAACATTACATGATGCTGAATCAGGGAAAATTGCAATCTACTATGGTGCTGCTGATACTAGAGTAGGTTTAGCATATACAACAGTAGATGAGATTATTGCCTATGCAAAAGCTAATCATGAAGACGTCGCAGATGACAAAGAAATCGGTAGAATGTAAAAGGAATAAAAGAGCTAGGAAGGTATTGTCGATCGGTACTTTTCTAGCTTTTCTTACACATGAGGAAAGGAAATGGCTTTGGTGGGACGAGTAATCGCAGCAATGTTGTCAGGTTAATAAAATCGATTAAGTAAATCCATTTCAAAATGATAAATCGCATGCTAAGATTCAAATATTAAGGATCGGTGCTTTCTACTACAGGTGGATGCTTTCCGCTAGCTTTTGTAGCCTAATGCGCTACAAAAGTGGATCTTCAACTCATCCTCGAAAATAAAAAGCGATTTTCTTCGTGCGATGTCTCGCTGACGGAGTTTTCCTTGTCTTATTTCCGCTGGAGTCACCACCTTTCGTCCAATCACCTAAATGGATCTGTTGTATGGGTGAATCCTATTTTAATTTGGCTTATGTTTAGTTGTCCCTTCTTTAAGATAAGAAAATGATGGAATGAAATCGAGTATCAACTTTAATACAAATGAAAGTCAAACCAGCTAGCGAAGGAAAAACACGCAGACTCCTGTGGGAAAAGCGTGAGCTTGAGATCCACTTTGACAAGTGTTTTTTGCTTGGCAAAGTTAGCTCAAGCCACGCCCACGGAAAGCGTAGTGTTTTTCCATAGCGGGCGTCTTAACCTGACAACATTGGTAATCGCAGTCCCAAGAAAGTTATTTAATGAAGCAGAAATTTTAAAGACTTTAGAAAATCGAATAGAAGCATTCTATCTAGCTTTTTGCAGTGAAGGCTAATTTAAAACACGTGATAGGGCTCTTCTATCTGTTTTTGATGATCGTGCAAGTATAAAAAAGCTCTTCGAATAGGTTCCGCAAATCTAGGGCTCAGAGAAAAGACACCTACAATTATTCATGTGATGTAAATACTTCACAGCTTTCCTTAGTGTGGTTATTCACCTCTGTGAAAATCATTTGTGGGAACGCTGGAATCAGCCTATCTGTGTGCAATTAAAAAGAAGAATGAACGCTTGTTTTTCTTAACAAAATGTCTGGAGGAATTAACATGGAATTTATTAAAGGTTTTACCTTTGGCTGGGATAGTCAGAAGGGTTATTTTAAAACAGAACGGGCAAAAGAGAGTTTACGTTTAATGCAAGAACGAACGGCAAGTGAGTACTGTATTATTGCTTTGACTGCTCTACAAGAGACAGCACATACAACTGAAATTGATTATAAGGGATTACATATGGTTGATGACGATGAGTTAATAGAAATGATTGAATATGCCAAATCACTTGGGCTTAAGGTGATTTTAAAGCCAACAGTGAATTGTAAAGATGGAACATGGCGTGCCCATATTAATTTCTTTGACACTGATGTTCCTTGTGAACCTAAATGGGGTGATTGGTTTGCAAGCTATAGGGATTATCAAAAGCATTATGCAAGAATAGCTGAGAAAACAGCATGTGACATGTTTATCGTCGGTTGTGAAATGGTTCAAACAGAACGAAAAGAAGCTTACTGGCGTCAATTAATTGCCGAAGTTCGTCAAGAATATCAAGGTTTAGTTACTTATAATACGGACAAATACCAAGAGGATAATGTAACATTTTGGGATGCACTTGATCTTATTTCTTCAAGTGGTTATTATCCAATCAATGATTGGGAAAATCAATTGGATCGAATTGAGGCAGTGATTAAGAAATATGATAAGCCATTTTTCTTTGCTGAAGCAGGTTGTCCCAGTCGGTCAGGTTCAGCGATGATTCCAAACGATTGGGCGCTAGAAGGATCAGTTAATCTGCAGGAACAAGCCGATTATTATCAGGTGATGTTTGAGCAAACAAAGAGGAGATCATGGGTCGGTGGTTTTGGCTTATGGGATTGGCAAACTTATTTGCACGATGAAAGTGAAGTTGAACAGAATGATGATTATGGTGTCTATGGCAAGCCAGCAGAGCAAATAATTAAAACTTATTATCAATCACGTTAAATTTATAGAGAGGAAGAAACTCATGCAGGAAATTTTCATCAAGGGAATGACATATGGTTGGGACAGAAAAAGAGGAGATTACCGTACTGAGGAAGCAATTGATTCATTAAAGAAGTTAAAAGAAACAGGTAGTGAATGGATTGCATTATCCTTTTATACTTATCAGGAAACCTATTGTTCGACCGAGATTTTTTTTGATTATAATCATACCATGACAGATCGAGATATTATTTTTGCAGTAGAACGGGCTAAGGAACTTGGCTTGAAAGTATGTTTAAAGCCCGTTGTTAATTCACGAGATCGAATTTGGCGTGCTCGAATTGGTTTTCCAGATGAAGCGGAGGATAAGTGGCAGGCATGGTTCCAATCTTATCGTCACTTCCTTAATCACTACGCTGAGCTAGCAGAAGAGCTTGAATGTGATATGTTTACGATTGGCTGTGAGATGGTGGCAACTGAACATCGGGTCTCTGATTGGAAGCAAGTGATTGCAGAAGTCCGCGAACATTATCACGGTCCGATCATCTATAATGCTAATCATGGCAAAGAAGAAGGAGTAGCGTGGTTTAACCATGTCGATTATATTGGAACAAGTGCGTACTATCCTGTTGCTGATAAACCGGGTGAAAGTGTTGAAGTGATGAAGGAAAATTGGCAACCTGTTAAAGAAAAGCTGTTAAAGCTACATGAGAAATTTAATAAACCGATTGTCTTTGTTGAAATTGGTTGTCGAAGTGCTAAAGGTTGTGCAACGATGCCTTGGGATTTTGAACATGTCGATTTACCGGTTGATCAAGATGAACAAGCAAACTTTTATCAATCCGTGTTAGAAGTTTTTTGGAAGGAACCATGGTTTGGCGGTTTCTTCTGGTGGGATTGGTCAACGGAGCTCTATCCAAAAAAAGCAGCTGCTTCAAATTGTGGATTTGATATATATGGTAAGAAGGCAGAAGCAGTGGTAAGAAACTTTTATTTAAACAAGTAAAGGGGGCTGTCATATGTCTAACAATTAAATGCAAAATGTTATCGAGAAATAGTTTATCACAGATAACTGTCTGTAAACTCGGGACAACAGGATCTTGATCATGCAGTTGTTATCTATCGCATGATGTGGCGATTTGAACTTGTGATTCCACCTAAATAGAGATAAATCGATTTAGTTAGGAGGGAGATCAGGTGAGCTAATGTCCTGATTTACTCAACTCCCACTGATTGAAGTTTCGTTTTATCCGTGTTCGAAGATTCTATTTTTACAGTACCAGCTATTTTACTAGACTGATAATTAAATTTTGGATATTCGATAATCAGGACACAATCGCTTAATCCTGATTAGCAGTATCTCTTTAGAGAAGTCGGATAAGTTATTTGATCCGGCTTTTTGTTTTGTAATTTTGCTTAAAACACGAAATAGTGTTGTGCTATTTGACTTTTGATATGATAGCTTGCTTGAAATATAGATAGTAACGCTCTATCCGACATTTCGGATAATCAAAACGAGCAAAAAACATAGAAGTTATTCTAATTGAATAAACACTTACTTTTGAGTACAATACAATAAAGAATTTTGTATAATAAATAGCTGATATAGAGAAATGGGGAGTAAAGAATGATTAAAGAATTTAAAGAATTTATTATGCGCGGAAATGTATTAGATTTAGCAGTTGGGGTTGTTATGGGAGCTGCCTTTACAGCCATTGTTACAGCATTGGTTGAACATATCATTACTCCGGTTATCGTTGCAATAACTGGAAATGCCAATGTTAGTGCTTTGACGATTCAAATTGGTGAAGCAAAAATTGAGTATGGATTTTTTATCCAAGCAATTATTGATTTCTTATTAATTGCACTTATTTTATTTCTGGTCATAAAAGGAATAAACAAATTAGCTCATAAAAAGGAAGAACCAGAGCCAGAACCAGAAGCGCCAACAGCAGAGCAGTATTTAGCAGAAATCCGTGATTTATTGGCTGCCCAACAAGGTGTTGAAACGAATCATTCACCAAATGATCATGAAAGATAGAAGTTAATAATGTCGATCATCAAGCAAAGTGACTTTGTTTGATCCGTTGGTTTATCAGCAATCTCTATAAGAGCTAGATAGCCATTTTGAATTAGTGATTCAGCTTAAGCCGATAAGAAGTTAAAATTGAAAGAGACAAGAATGACAGGCCAATTGAAGGAGCAGTTAATATCTGCTTCTTATTTTTTATGCTAAAATTGTAGATATCTTTATTAATTATTGGTCAAAATGTAGGTGGAAGATGTAATAATAAAGCATCATACCAAATGGCAGGAGGAAAAGCCCATGCTTAAGCAGAAAGGGATATATCTATTATTAATTGCAGTCATTGGGTTATTGCTTGTTTTTAGTTTAATACTAAGGTTCAGTGATTTTAGGATGAGCAATTTTTTCGGTGAAAAAGAAGAGGAATTAGAAGTGATTGACTCAAATGCTATTTTAGTAGAAGGAGAAGACTTTAACGTGACCGCTGAGGAATTTCTCGATTATAAGGAAAATTTATGCTTAGTTCATCAACTAAATAGCATCAAAATGGATATAAGTGACGAAGAAATTTTAAATCGGATCATAGAAAACAAACTATTATTACAGTTTGCTGACGAACAAGGAGTTACAGTTGCTGAATCAGACGTATTAAATTATGCAGAACAAACAAAAGAAGCTTTTGAAAAAGACGTTTCTCCAGAATTATCTGAGCTATACATTAGTCTAGCTGAGGAGTTGGATGTTTCACCAGAAGAATATTTTACTCATCCTGAAGTTTTACAACAATATGAGGAAGTTGTGAAGGCAAATAAATTGATTGAAATAATGACTTTAAACGGGGAGATTAATGAATCTGTTTCGATTGAGCAATTTAAAAGTAATTTGAAGGACGAAAAGGCCAACACCTTTGAAGTTAGACAGGGTATGTTGGATCAACTTGCAGAGTAGTTTTCTAGAAGCAAGTGATAAATGTTAATTTCAAAAAGGAAAAACTATTCCCCGTGTCAAAACCACGTTGTTTCAACCTTTAACTTATATGATTTGTTAGTGTAGCCATAGGACGTGGTGAATTTAATCGAAACAGTTCTTTTCACTCCTTGTTGAACACGCACTTATATATGCCTTGGGAACTAATTTAACTGTAATTTTCGGTATTAGGTTATAAACTGCTTTAAATATTGTTTAAGGACCTGGATATAAAACTGTGCTTTAATTAGAGAATCAGGTTTGAGTAATAGAAAATGAGATTATTAATTTGAGAACTAGGTTAATTAGAAACACTTCTGATAGAGAATAGATTATTTTTTAAGGGGAGTAACTTATAGTAATGAATTATTTACAGAATTCAATAAAAAGATTTCTTTTTGATCAGGGATGTATAGAAACATATCATCATTGTATGGATGTAGGTAACTATGCTTATGAATTAGGTAAGAATTTTTTAGCTGAACCCTATAAAGCTAAGGTAGCAGGTTATTTACATGACGTTTCTGCAATTTATCCGAATGACCAGAGAATTGATGTGGCAAATAAGATGGGAATAGAATTATATAAAGAGGAATTAGAATTTCCAATGATCATTCATCAAAGAATATCTAGGAAAATTGCTTTAAACGAATTTAATGTGACAGATTTAACCATACTATCTGCCATTGAATGTCATACTACTTTAAAGGAAGAATACTCCGATTTAGATTTAGTCGTATTTATTGCAGATAAAATAAAATGGGATCGAAAGGGAGACCCCCCATACCTTGCAGGGCTAGTTAAAGCATTGAATATCTCTCTAGAAAATGCAGCATATTATTATATTGATTATATACTGAATCATGATATTAAGGTGATACATCCGTGGTTATGGCAAGCTTATCTGAAATTGAGGGATAATTTGAAATTTACTTAGATGAATATAGTTTCGCTAACTTATTTTAATCAAACTTTCCAATTATTCAAATGTTAAAAAACTTTATTTCAAAACTTTTAGGCGTTTCACACTTTGTTCTGTGAAACGTCTTTTTTGTTGTTTTTTCTAAGCTTGAAGTAGTTCTCCAATTTATATGGGTTATAAAAAATGTATGTTTATTAGATTATTCACTCGAATATAGCGATTATCCATACCTTACCATAAAATAATATAAAAAAGGGATCCCCGTGTACGATGCAAGTGACTAAATCAACCAAAGCCAAACAAGAACTTTCTCATGAATAAGAATATCATGCTTCATATAGTTAATTCAAAATGATTGTAACACTGTTGTATCCCTATTAAGGAGTCAATCATTTCTTTATCATTCGGTTCATATAAAGCGATAGTTAGAAAAGAGCAATTATATTTTTGCTTGTGTACAAGATGACTGCTGGGATCTGATGCCTTTCGGACAACTCCTCTTATTAAAGGAATCTGATGGTGTAAGGGTTGTGCTCAAGGAAACTTAATGTCGAAGAGAAAAAAACAATGATGATTTATGTGGGTAATAGAGAAATTCATTGTTCCAAAACACTTCAATATGTATGTGCGTGTATAGTCATTCCATTAGTGTATATGCCAACATAAGTTTCTAAGACAAAAGACAAGGCAGATCATTCAAATTAGCTTTAACCCTTTACTGTTGGTAGGCTCGATAAAATCTTTAGAGAAATTAAATGAACAATTCTGGTGTTGGCTGGCAGAGCGATATCATTATCCAATTTATGTTTTTAGCTAAAGATACACGCTGTATATTTCTCTATTAACATGTTTCATTATTCCTACCATTCTTATCTGTAAAGGTTTCAAAAATCCTTTCATTGTAGATTTTTATATTCTAAATAACCAAATACTAATGCTTCAATAATAACGTAAAACAAAGAATTAGACTGTAGTGAGTATTCTGGTCCTTCGCTATTGTTTAGACTGCTTGCATATAATCGATAGTCTACTCTTTGAGATAGTAAGTTATCTGTGTGGCTAGTCAGTGAAATAATTTTTGCCCGTTTTAGAGCAAGTAGATTGAGTACATCATTTAAATTTTCATTATTTCCAGATAATGAAACAATCAGGATTAGATCATTTTGTTTAAGAATATTAAAAAAGTGTTTAAATTCATATAACTCTTTATCAGCAGGGATGGATAGAACGGGTTTATCAATAAAAAGAAAAAGCCGCTCCATTTCAATCGTTTGATTTTTTTGAGAAACACCTGTGTAAAGAACATAGATTTTTTTACAATGATCAATTAATTGATAGATATCATTCCAGTTAGATTTATTTAGGTAATCTATCGTCTTTTCTAAAGATTGAATAATAGTAGACTTTGTTGTATGGGTCAATATTGAAGGAGTATTTCGATCTTCCCAAAGAGAAAAACTTTTTAACTCAGAAAACCCCCTAAAACCGATTTTTTGTGAAAAACGAACGATAGATGCTTTGGAAGAATTAGTTTTTTCAGCAAGTTTTGTTATAGAAATTGTTTTTAACTCATTCTTATGATTAGAAATATATTCTGAAATAGATTGTTCAGTAGGACTCAAGTATTGATAGTGTTCATTGATTAATTCCTCGATTTTCATGTGACACCTCATTTAATATTCTCTATTGAAACCAGTTTCAAACTCTGGAACCATTTGTTCTTTTTTCCATGTTACTCTTTATTCAAGAATCGATTCTAAAAATTACCTAAGGAGGTGGATTTGTATCATTAAGTTATACAATGAAATATGCATGGTTACAATATCGACTCATGGCGCTGAACTTCTCAGCATGAAAAATATCGCCACAGGATATGAATATATTTGGCAAGCAAACTCTAGTATTTGGAACAGAAGTGCACCTTTTCTTTTTCCGATAATAGGTAAATTGAAAGACAATACCTACTTTTATCAAAACAGAAAATTCGAATTAGGTCAACATGGCTTTTTAAGAGATGTTGATTTTCGACTAGATTATTGCTCGGAGGAAGAGGCCGTTTTTAGTTTTTCAAGTACAACTGAAACTCTAAAAATCTATCCGTTCGATTTTAAGGTGACAATTCAATATCTTCTGATAGACAATTGCCTGTCAATTAAAAGTACTATTAAGAATGTTGGTAAAGAAACTATGTATTTTTCTTTTGGAAATCATATAGGTTTTACAGTACCTATTAATCCCAATTTATCCTTTGAAGATTATTTTATAGAGATTTTACCGAAAAGACCACGCTATCGAATTAGTTTAAATAAGGAAAAACAAGCAGATATAAAAAATGCGGTACTTGAGGAAACACAAGAATTTCAACTGAATCATGAAATATTTAAAAATGATGCCCTTATTTTTCAAACGGAAGGAAAAACTGAAATCCAATTGAAAACCAACAAGGATTACCAGAAGCTTAACTTGACTTATGAAAATTTCCCTTATTTAGGTATATGGTCGCCATATCCAACTACAGGTAATCTTGTTTGTATACAGCCGTGGTGTGGAATTGCAGATCGGATAGGGACTAAACAAGTTCTCGAGCAAAAAGATGCTATAGAATCATTGGATCAAGGAAAAAGTTTTACTAGAAAATTTGAGGTATCAATATTTTAGGAGGTAACAAAGATGGTGAAAATAGCAACAATAGGTGGAGGAAGTAGTTATACACCAGAATTAATAGAAGGATTTATTAAAAGATACAATGATTTGCCTATCAAAGAACTTTGGCTAGTAGATATTGAAGAAGGTAAGGAGAAGCTTGAAATTATTGGTGCGATGGCACAAAGGATGTGGGATGCATCTCCATATGAAGTCAAAGTTCATACTACTCTAGATCGTAAAGAGGCTTTGATAAATGCAGATTATGTTACTACTCAATTTAGAGTAGGCTTTCTAGAAGCACGAATCAAGGATGAGCGCATTCCTTCTTATTATGGAATGTTGGGTCAAGAAACAAATGGTGCTGGAGGAATTTTGAAAGCTTTTCGTACCATTCCAGTAATTTTAGAAATTGTAGAAGACATGAAAAAATATTGTCCAAATGCATGGTTGATCAATTTTACAAATCCAAGTGGGATGGTAACAGAGGCAATTGTTCGTTACGGAAAATGGGATCGAGTCATTGGACTGTGTAATATCCCCCTAATTGCCACTATGGAAGAACCAGAGTTGATTAACAAGAAAAACTCAGAATTAATTTATCAATTTGCTGGTTTAAACCATTTTCATTGGCATCGCGTTTTCAATAACGATGGTATAAATGTAACTTCTAAAATCTTGAAAGAAATGATGGAAAAAGATGCAGGGTTACCTAAGAATATCTTTAGTGTCCCATTCTTTAAAGAGCAACTTGATAATTTGAATATGATTCCATGTGGCTATCATCGATACTATTATCGTCAAGAGGAGATGCTTGCTCACACGCTAGAAGAATTCAAAACAAATGGGACGCGTGGAGAACAAGTAAAAGAGACAGAAGATCAATTGTTTGAATTATATAAGGACCCCAATCTTGATCATAAGCCTGATCAACTTTCAAAAAGGGGAGGTGCGTATTACTCTGATGCAGCTTGTGAAACAATTGCTTCAATCCATTCTAATAAGCAAACACAGATGGTAGTATCAACTATCAATAATGGTGCCATTCCAGATTTACCTCCAGAATGTGTTGTAGAAGTTTCTTCAACAATCGGGGCAACCGGGGCAATCACACAATCATTTGGGACGTTTAATTCTACTGAAAAAGGCTGGTTGCAATTAATGAAGAATATGGAAATAACCATATGTGAAGCAGCAGTTAAAGGAGATTATAGTTTAGCATTACAAGCTTTCATAATGAATCCGCTTATTCCATCTGGTGAAACAGGTAAAAAAGTGTTAGATGAATTATTGATTGCTCATAAAAAATATCTACCTCAATTCGGTCATGTGATTGAGCATTTAGAAACAAAAGGGATAACTGTCAGTGATGATGTGTCTCGGAATTTAAAAAACGATATGGAGGACTAAAAAATGAATAAAGAGGAAAAGAATGGAAGTGTGATTTTTGCAACAATTCAAAAAATTGGTCGTTCATTTTTTCTGCCAGTTTCCATTTTACCAATAGCAGGCCTTTTATTAGGGATTGGATCAGCGTTAACTAATCAAGGAACAATAGAAGCATATAATCTAGAAGGGTTGTTAGGGAATGGAACGGTTCTCCATGTCTTGTTTTCAATCTTTTCACAAGTTGGGAATGCAATATTTGGTAACCTACCAATAATTTTTGCGATATCTGTGGCAATTGGAATGGCAAAGCAAGAGAAAGCAGTCTCAGCCTTATCCGCAGCAATTTCTTTCTTTGTCATGCATACAACAATCAACGCATTATTACAAGCTGATGGTAGTATATTAGCCGATGGTTCTTTAGGAAGTGACGTATTAGATGGTGCTATTACATCAGTTGTTGGGATCTCCTCACTTGAAATGGGAGTGTTTGGTGGTATTGCTGTTGGTTTAGGCGTTGCTGCATTGCATAATCGCTTCTACAAGCAGGAACTTCCGAGTGCATTGTCCTTTTTTGCAGGTGTAAGATTTGTACCAATCATTTCTGTTCTGACTTATATTTTTGTTGGCGTTGCTTTTTATTTCATCTGGCCATTAATCCAATCTGCTATATTTTCAGCAGGGGGATTGGTAACGGAATCTGGATATTTTGGAACTTTTATATTTGGATTTATGGAACGCGCTTTAATACCGTTTGGATTACATCATGTATTTTACATTCCATTTTGGCAAACAGCACTTGGTGGAACTGCGATAATTGATGGGGTAACGATTGCTGGAGCGCAAAATATTTATTTTGCAGAACTTGCTTCTCCAAATACAATAAAATTTAGTGTAGATGCTTGTCGTTTTATGACTGGAAAATATTCATTCATGATGGCAGGACTGCCTGCAGCAGCATATGCAATGTATAAAGTAGCAAAACCAGAAAATCGTAAATTGGTTGGGGGGCTCTTATTTTCAGCAGCTCTGACGTCATTTTTAACAGGGATTACCGAACCTATTGAGTTTACTTTTCTATTTATTGCACCATTTCTTTTTATTATTCATTGTGTATTTGCAGGAATTTCATTTGTCTTAATGCATTTACTTAATATATGTATTGGTACAACTTTCTCATGTGGCTTAATTGATTTTCTTTTATATGGTCCTTTGCAAGGTAATGCTAAGACTAACTGGTTGATGATTACTTTTGTATTTATTGGTTATGCAATACTTTATTTCTTTGTATTCAAGTTTCTAATTGAAAAATTTAACATTCCAACTCCAGGAAGGGAGAATTCTGGGGAAACTAAATTGTATACTAAGGATGATTTTAAAAATAAAAATCTACCTTCTGAGAATACAGAAGATGAATTATCCAATGTCATTTTAAAAGCGATTGGAGGTATAGACAATCTTGTTGATATTGATGCATGCGCTACTCGATTGAGATTGACAGTTAATAATCCCGATAAAGTTGATGAAGAATTATTGAAACAAAATGGAGCTAGGGGAATAATCAAAAAGGGATTAGGTATTCAAATTATCTATGGTCCTCAAGTAAGTATTATTAAAAGTAACTTTGAAGAATTTGTTGAACAAGTTTCTTAGTGTAGTTATATTGTCATTACTTTAAATGCTGCTAAATTGTTGTATTTTTGTTAAACAGCGTTAAACAAGAGTTTAAACCTACTAATAACGAGTATCTAACCTTTTTCTTAGTAGGTTTCCTTGATAATAGAGAGAAGAAAATTACATGTTTAGATGTTGATGGAACACTGTATAATGAGTCAAGGAGAGTTCTAAATGGTATATAAAAGGTACAATTCAAAATGTAAAAAAAGAATAAATATCATTTTTCTTTATGCATAAGACGCTCAAAATCAAAGATTACAGAAAAGTAAGATCACTAGAAATAGAAAGTGTTATTGTGGGGAGGCCCCTTTTGTGAAATTGTAAATCGGATCATCTCTTCTACTTTTTGATTTGTATTTTGTTTGCAGTATGAGATAGAGGGGTTAGAAGATCTCTATCCGACATTTTGGTTCATGATTTCATTTGAAATGTTTGATAGAGGTCTTCTATCCGACATTTTAGCTCGCGATTTTGTTTGAAATATGGGATAGAAGTGCCCTATCTGACTTTTCGACTTACCATTTCAATCAAAACATTGGATAGAAGCTCTACTCAGCTTCTCTTGATGGACGTTAAGATTGTGAACTAGCTTCGATATTCGCGTAAAAGGTTACTGCATCGCAGATTTAATGATATAAAAAATAACACTTGATTAATCGTAGGAAGGAAGTTGGGAATAATTAATCAAAAGATTTTATAGGTTAAAACTAAAACTTAAATTTTACAGTCAAAAAGCTGAAAAACACCATAGTCATGATGTTTTTCGGCTTTTAATTTTAAAATGGACTGTTCATTAGTCTTCTTGTATTGCTTCAAAAGCTCTTTCGGCAGCAGCTTTCCCTGAAGTTAAAGCCCAAGCATTATTGGCACCTGATGGAGAGTCGTCACCCATTACTCCACCTTCAATTTCACCAGCTGCGTATAAGCCAGTTACTGCTTCCTGCTCAGTATTCATGACTTGTAAATCTTCATTTAATACCAAACCACCCATTGTTGTTGCAAATCGTGGTTTTTGTTCAATAAGATAGAAATAATCCCCTTCAATCTCTTTGTTCATAAATTCTACTGGACGATTAAAAGCCTCATCATTCTCATTTTGAACAGCAGTATTGTATTCTTCAACTGTTTCAGTAAGCACAGTAGGATCAATATCAGCTATTTCAGCGACTTCTTCTAATGTTTCTCCATGTAAGAAATAAGGTGTTTCAGAACCGTTATTTTCAAGCCAGCCATTAATATCATTTTCAGAAATACCGGCATGTTCTAATCCAGGGGTCCACATATCAAATGTTTCTTCATCTAATAGGAGGTAAAACATTTGGGACTCTTCTTCCAACTGTACGTCTAAAATTTCACGGTTACTTCCTTTTTCATTTACGACACGTTCACCAGCATCATTAATAAGAATAGCAGATCCTTCGTTAAATGCTGTGATGTTTCCTCCAATGGTAGATTTGGCAATTCCTTCTGAAACTTCTACCCCATTTGGATATTGTTTTCCATATTCCATTAATTGAGTATCAGCATCTGCGGCTTCTTGAGCCATTAAAATACCGTCACCAGTTGCTGACTCTATACCATAATATAAAATATCTTCTAACTCTTCAGTTAATAATTCATCACTGTTTCCATAACCACCAGTTGCTAAGATAACTGATTGAGAGGAAATTTCATAAGTCCGACCATTGCTCTCCTGTGCAATGACTCCAACAATTTCCTCATCTTCTACTACTAATTCATTTGCAGTTGTAGAAGTATATAGCTCAATATTAGAATTTTCAATGGCTTCCTCGGCAGTTGCAGTAAATCCAGGACCACCATCTACATAGGCTAACTCTCTGTCATTCTCGTATTCAGCTAGTACATGCAATCCGTCATCCATGTCATACTCAATACCGACATACTGATTTAACCAATCGGTTGTTTCACCAACTTCTTCCGCAAAAAATGTTAAAATATCTTCATCATTTAAATAGGCACCATTTTCTAAAAAGTCGTTAACCATACTTTCAACACTGTCATCACTTACGCCAGCCTCTTCTTGTAATTCTGATCCCATAACCACTTGGTTTCCACCACTAACTGAAATGGCTCCACCGATAAACGGCATTTTTTCTAGTAAAACAACATCAGCACCCAATTCATCGGCACGTAATGCTGCTGCCATGCCTGAAGCTCCAGCTCCAATAACTACAATGTCAGTTTCCAATTCAACGACTTCATCCACTTGTTCTGTTTCAACAACAACATCTCTTAGAGCCTGTGCATCGCCACCAGCTTGTTCGACAGCTCCTTCAACTGCTAACAATATAGCTTCAGAAACAGCTGTGGCTCCAGTAACAACATCAATACCCAGTGCTTGATGTTCAACAATTAACTCTGGAAATTCGTTAAGTGGTTGATCACTAATTCCTGCTGATTCATTATGTGAAACAATTTCAACAGACTCGATTCGGCTTTCTGTGAAAGTAACATCCACTTCGATATCACCATTATGCCCAGGAACAACCTCAGTATATGTACCAGGTTCGTATTTTGCCTCTCCTTCTGTTGAGTCACCTTCTTGATTAGAACATCCAATTAAAGTAAATGAAACCATTAAGAACAGAACACTTATCACTTTTTTCATGAAAATCCCCCTTGTTCGTTATTTCACAAACATATTTATATATTTTCTCTGAAAAGTATAGCTTGATAATTAACTTATTGTCAACTTGTTTTTACAATTTCCACGGTATTACAATAATCTTTGTGAACATAACCGCCTTTTTGTACGTTAGGAAATTCATCAGAATAGTATTAAAAATATATAATTTTCAAATGGTAATTAATTATATTTCTAATGAAAATAAAATAGTTGCGTATGTAATATTCGAGTTGATATCATATACCTAAGGTTTTCTTTAATAATCAATGTATAGACGAAGGATATTCTTAGTACATATTATTTTGAGCAAAAGAAAGGGGAAATCTATGAAAAAGGATCGAAGAAAAATATTAGCAAAAGTAGCATATCTGTATTTTATAAAAGGCAAAAATCAATCAGAAATTGCTAAAGATTTAAATATCTATCGAACCACAATTAGTAGGATGATCACTAAAGCAAAAGATGAAGGAATAGTAAAGGTAGAAATAAAAGATTTTGACTCTGATCTGTTTAATCTTGAGGAATATATACAATCCAAATATGGATTTGATCATGTGGAAATAGTCCCTAACCAATTTGAAGAAACAAAAGAAAACCTGGCTCACTCAATAGCAGATGCTGCGGCTGCTATTGTTAGAAGTTCAATTAGTGAAAATGATATTGTTGGTATTTCATGGGGAGCAACACTAAGCCAAATGATTGAAAAAATTGAACCTCGCCATGTGAAAGAAGTTACCTTTTGTCCCCTTGCAGGGGGGCCGAGTCACATTAATGCAAGATATCATGTCAATACATTAGTTTATGAGATGGCTAGAACTTTTCATGGGGAAGGTTCATTTATTAATGCAACAGCAATTCAAGAAAATGAAGAATTAGCTGTAGGAATAACAGAATCAAAGTATTTCAACGAATTACGTACCATGTGGTCGGAATTAGATCTTGCTATTGTTGGCGTAGGAGGGGATTTAGATCATACAAATAGTCAGTGGCGGGATCTGTTGACTAAAAGGGATTATAAAATTCTAAATAAAGAAGCTGCCGTTGGAGAAGTTTGCTGTAGATTTTTTGATGCACAAGGGAATTTTACCCATGAAGAACTACAAAGAAGGACGATAGGGCTTTCATTAGATCAATTATCAAAAGTTTCGAAATCGATAGCCATTGCACAAGGGGAAAATAAAGCGAGAGCTATTCTAGCTATCCTAAAAAAGAGATATGTAAACCATTTAATTACTGATAGAAAAACAATATTAAAGGTTTTAGAATACGATAATGATGATTATCTTAAGAAATACAGTTGACGTTAACGGATAAAAGAGTGAGACGGAAAGGCAGATTTCGTCTCACTTTTTATATTTAGTCATTTAAGCTATCTCTTTTTGGAGACAGCTAAAGCTGCTGAAGTTTATCTTGCTTATAGGGATGTAGTGATCAAAGGTAACTTTTAGTCCCTCTCACACGGGTTTCTTAATATGTTAATGCACTACTTACCACCTTGCAAAATCTACTCAAATGATAGGCTTATTTTTAACACCTCTCAAGATCTACTATTTACCTTTTCAATTTACCACCTTTTAGGTCCATCCAATACTTTTGAAAGCATGATCTAAATAGACGGCTGAAATAATGATTGGAACAACTATTATATTTATTATTGTCGTTATTAGGGTTGCTTTACTTTGTTTGATGACTTCCATATCACGACTCCAGCCATACAATAATAAATAGTAATATCATCAATAGCAATGAAATGATTGTGATTGAGCTAACATTAAATATTATATTATTTATCAAAAGTATTTTATGGATAGTCAGCCTTGAATGTTTTTCACCGATTAGTAATACGTAAACTTTCATCATTTTCATAGCTATTGCACAATTGTGCAAAAAATAGAGAGTTATAACAGACAGTATTGATGTATGCGTTTTCAAATGTTAATATTCTAGTTATATAAGAAATCTATTATGATTTCACTTGAAATAATAATAGTTTGTATTAAAAGTTTTATTGCTTTTCAAAGGCGAAGAAAAAGGAGTGTTTTCATTATGTATATCGTTTTTAATATTTGAAGATTATTAGTTAAATAATTTATTTTGAGTTTTTCTAGAGAAATCCATGTGAAAAACAGGTTTTCAACTCCGAAAAATTTATTAAAATATGCATTTTATTGAGAATCTTTAATGTGATTGATCATTGCAATGGAAATCAAATAATAAGGCATCGTTATGAAATAACTGAAAAAAACAAAAGGGAGAGGATATTAGTGGAAACAATTGTACCAGATCAGATTATTATGGGATTGATTTTAAATGCGGGAAACGCAAAGCAACATATTCATCAAGCATTGAGTCAAGTAAAACAAGGGAATTTTGAAGAGAGTGATAAAGAAATTGAATTGGCAGAAAATGCAATGAATGAAGCGCATAACTTGCAAACGAGTTTCTTAGCGCAAGAAGCAAGTGGAAATAATACAGAAATCACCGCATTGTTTGTTCATGCGCAAGACCATTTAATGACAACTATTACAGAAATCAATTTAATAAAAGAAATTATTGATTTAAGAAAAGAATTAAAAAAATAAAGGAGTTCGATAATGATGATTAAAATTGGATTATTTTGTGCAGCTGGTTTCTCAACAGGGATGTTAGTCAATAATATGAAAATTGCAGCAGAAAAGAGAAATCTCGAAGTAGAAGTTGAAGCTTATCCTCAGGCAAAACTGTGTGATTGTGTAGAAGAGATGGATGTTGCTTTATTAGGACCACAAGTCAGCTATACCTTTGACGAATCGGAAGCGATTTGTAAAGATTGTGATGTTCCACTGGCAGTTATTCCAATGCAAGATTATGGAATTTTTGATGGTGATAAAGTGCTTAATTTAGCATTAAGTATCTCTAAAAAGAAAGTGTCTGTTACTGGAGGAGAATAGGAAATGAAAAATTTCAATTCACAGAAGATTATTGCTCCAATTATGAAATTTGTTAACATGAAGGGGATCGTTGCCCTCAAAGATGGAATGTTATCGATTTTACCTTTAACAGTTGTAGGAAGTATATTTTTAATTATTGGTCAACTTCCTTTTGAGGGATTGAATGAGGCAATTGCAAATGTATTTGGTCCAAATTGGATAGAACCATTTATGCAGGTAGAAGCGGGAACTTTTGCTATTATGGGATTGATTGCGTGTTTTTCAATAGGCTATTCCTATGCTAAAAACAGCAATGTTGAACCGTTACCAGCAGGTGTTTTATCTTTATCAGCATTTTTTATTACACTCCGTTCGTCTTATCTTCCTGAAGGGGGAGAACCGATAGCTGATGCTCTATCTAGAGTATGGTTTGGTGGCCAAGGTATCATCGGGGCTATTCTGATTGGTTTAACTGTGGGTGCGATTTATACATTATTTATTAAGAAAAATATTGTTATTAAAATGCCTAAGCAAGTTCCAGATGTTATTGCAAAACAATTTTCGGCAATGGTACCAGCATTCGTAATTTTCTTGCTTTCTATGATTGTGTACATTGTGTCCAGTATCGTTACCGATGGCGGTACATTTATTGAAATGATCTATAATATAATTCAAGTACCATTACAAGGCTTAACCGGTTCATTGCCTGGAGCAATTGGGATTGCCTTTTTCATCTCGTTTCTTTGGTGGTTTGGTGTTCATGGACAAGCTGTGGTTAATGGTATCGTAACCGCACTCTTGCTATCAAATTTAGATGCAAATAGAGTCCTTTTATCACAAGGAGATCTTTCTTTAGAGAGTGGTGCACATGTCGTTACGCAGCAGTTTTTAGATAGTTTCCTATTGGTATCTGGTTCGGGGATTACTTTTGGAATTGTTCTCGCAATGATTTTTGCTGCTAAATCTCAGCAATACAAAGCATTAGGAAAGGTATCCATTTTTCCAGCGCTATTCAATGTTAATGAGCCGGTGATTTTTGGCTTTCCAATTGTCATGAATCCAATTATGTTCTTGCCATTTGTTACAGTACCGGTACTCTCAGCCATTTTAGTGTATGGTTCGATTGCTATTGGATTTATGACTCCTTTTGCTGGTGTCACGTTACCATGGAGTACACCTGCAATTATTTCAGGATTAATGGTAGGGGGATGGCAAGCAGTCATTGTACAACTTTTAATTTTAGCACTTTCAACCGCTGTGTACTATCCATTCTTCCGAGTCCAAGATCGAATTGCTTATAATAATGAACAAGAAATGGAACAAGCTAGTTAATTCACTCGATTATAAGAACGACTTTTTTTGGCAGATAAGAAAGCTTAAAACATTCTTACTGCATAAGTACAAATAAAACAATTCAAATCCCTATACAATAAGATTGAATTTAAGAAACAATACTTATTGTATAGGGATAAAATTTAAAAATAATTCGATCTATAAAATAGAATGAAGCGACAGGATAATTTATATTGAGGAGGGTGTTATGGCATTAGAAAACAAACTGAAAAGCCAGCTTGCTTATTATTTAGAGTCATTAGAATCTGATATTGTTTTTAAAGCAGATCTAAATGATGATGAAGATTCAAAAGAAGTCAAAGCGTTTCTAGAAGAAATTACCGAAATGTCATCGAAACTTTCTATTGAGGCAGAAACATTATCCCGTACACCCAGTTTTGCATTAGCTCAACCAGGGCAGGAAGCTCGGATAGAATTTGCCGGTTTACCTTTGGATCATGAATTTATTTCATTTATATTGGCATTACAACAAGTAGCTGGTCTTACACCAAAAGTGGATGAAGATGTTGCAAAATGTATTGAAAAAATAGATAAAAAAATACACTTTGAAACTTATGTAAGTCTAACTTGTCATAATTGCCCCGATATCGTTCAATCATTGAACATGATGTCAGTCTTGAATCCGAACATCTCCCATACCATGATTGAAAGCAGAATGTTTCAAGAAGAACGGGAAGCAAAGAACGTTTTAGCAGTTCCGACCATTTTTTTGGATGGTGAAGAAGTTGCTAGTGGTCGTAAGACGATCGAGCAATTAGTTGAATTAGCAATGGATTCCACAAGTATAGAACAATTTTTAAATAAAGAGGTCTTTGATGTTTTAGTGGTTGGTGGGGGACCTGCTGGAAATAGTGCAACCATCTATTCAGTACGTAAGGGACTCAATACAGGAATGCTTGTTGACACTTATGGTGGAAAAGTAATGGACATACCAGGAATCGAAAACATGATTGGCATTCCTTATACTGAAGGGACGCATTTGATGGGTGAGGTTGAACAACATGTAAACCAATACTATGTGGATATTATGAAAAATCAACGAGCAAAGTCAATTCGTAAAAAGGATTTGATTGAAGTCGAACTAGAAAATGGGGCTGTTCTTAAGGCAAAGTCTGTGATTCTTTCTGTAGGCGTTACTTGGAGAAAGCTCAATATTCCTGGTGAAGAAGATTTCTATACTAAAGGTGTGGTCAACTGCCCTCACTGTGACGGTCCCTTATTTATTGGTAAAGATGTGGCTGTTGTTGGTGGAGAAAATCCGGCAATTGAAGGGGCTATTGACTTGGCAGGTAAAGCAAAACATGTTTATATTTTAGAGCTTTCATCAGAATTAAAAGCTGATAAGATTCTACAAGATCGTGTAAATCGTTTATCAAATATAACAGTGATAAAAAATGCTGTAACAAAAGAGATTACTGGTACGGATCGAGTAAATGGTATGACTTATGTTGATTGTAAAACTAATGCAGAACATCATATTGCTTTAGACGGTGTCTTTGTTCAAATCGGTTTAGTCCCGAATACTGCTTGGTTACGTGATTCGAAAGTTGAGTTAAATGAAAATGGTGAAATTGTTGTTGATAATCATGGAATGACTAGTTTAGCAGGTGTTTTTGCTGCAGGAGACTGTACAAATAGCGCTTATAAACAAATAATTATTTCCATGGGATCTGGTGCAACAGCAGCTTTAGGTGCATTCGATTATTTGATCCGTCATTAATGATGCTAAAAAAAGTATGCTTAGTTTGTGGAGAAAGTAAGGTATTTTCTCTGCAAGCTTTTTTATATGGTTAAAGCAATTAAGAGGGAAATAAGCTGTACCATGAAAATAGTTTCCCCTCCTCTACGTACCCTGACTTGACTAGGTAGAGAGAAGACGATCTGTCTCATGTTCTGGCAAGCTGTGGTGAGTAAGACACTTGTTCTCCCACATTCTACAACCATCTCAACCTGCAGTAGTAAAGCCCGTGCAACTCTTTAGATTCTACAAAATTTGCTTTACTTTTTTTTTTTCTAAATTTGTATAGCCCTTTTCCAGAAACAGATAACCGATTTAATCGCATTTGTTTTTTATGGCCTTGCTAAACATGACAGGTGACTATTTTTTGATGTTTTCCGTTGAGCGCGTACTGTGGATAGGATAACTCTTTTTTGAGTCTGCTTTAAATTCTCTGTAAGCTACTCGATCAGTTGTTTTATATGGAAGTTCTTATCTATTTGGATAGATGTAAATATCTCGTTCTTTATTAAAACGGAATTTCCGATAAAAAAAGCCCTGTTAACTTCCCTTTAAAGGATATGAACATAGGGCCTTTTGTAAATCCTTATTGATAAATCTGACCATATAATCATTGTACTTGGCAGCTAATATCATGTGCTTCTATTATCTCTTTAAAGTAATCTAGGTCTTCTGTATGAAGTTGCGGAATATCTTGCAATTTATATTTTCTTCCTAGATACTCATATTTCTTTGCGCCAAATTGATGAAAAGGGAGTAATTCGATTTTTTGAACACCAAGTTCGTTAAATAATTTTGCAAATTGTTTAGCGTCGTATTCACTGTCATTGAAGTTAGGAATGATTGGAACCCTTACAATCAGTTCTTCTTGACTTTGAATAGCAATCGCAAGATTTTTTAGGATTAATTTATTTGAGGAACCAATTCCAGCTCGATGTTTCTCAGCATCATAATGTTTTATATCGAAAAATAAGACATCTACTTGTTCAATAAATTTTTTGAAAATATCTGTTTTTACCGATCCGGTTGTTTCACTTGCAGTATGAATGCCTTTTTCTTTTAACTGTCTAAGTAATTCAGTAGCAAATTCAGCTTGATAAAGGACTTCACCCCCGGAAAGTGTGACTCCACCACCAGATTCTTCATAAAAAGGGGCATCTTTAATAACCTCATCAATAATTTCCTTAATTGTTTTATATTCACCAACTGTTGTCATCGCTTTTTTCTGATTATCCCACATTTTTTCTGGTTTCCCACTTTGGGATTCTGGATTGGCGCACCAATAACAGCGTAATGGACACCCTTTGAAGAAAACAACTGTACGTATTCCAGGACCATCGTGTAAACTGAATTTCTGAATATTAAAGATGCATGCTTGTTTTGTTGCTAACTGTGTCGTCATATTAATCACCTTCTTTCTTTATTCAATTATATTTTATCATATAATATATCATACGTAAATAAAATCGTTTACGTATGAAACTTATAGCAATATGACGAAATTGTTTAAAAAGAAGAAATATGCTATTCTTATATACAGAAGTGAGGGATGAATATGTCACGTGAAGAAGAAATAATTTCAATTGTAAGTAAAAATAAAAAAATCGAAGTAAATGAATTGGCTGATTTATTAAACGTGTCACGAGTAACTATACGAAAAGATTTAGATAAACTTGAAGCAAGAGGGATACTTCACCGGCAACACGGGTTTGCAGTGCTGAATAATCAAGATGATATTAACTATCGATTAGCTCATAATTATGATTTAAAGAGAAAAATAGCTTTAGAAGCTGCGGAATTAGTAAATGACGGCGAAGTGGTAATGATTGAATCTGGTTCAACATGCACTTTATTAGCAGAGGAATTAGCCTTTAATAAAAACGATGTGACTATTATTACTAACTCTTGTTTTATTGCGTCTTATATTCGAAAAGCAGAGAGTGTCAAAGTTGTCTTGATCGGTGGTGAATATCAAAAAGAATCACAAGTTAATGTGGGTCCTCTGGTGAAAAAAATGATTAGTGAATTCTTTGTTGATAAATTATTTGTCGGGATTGATGGCTTTGATAGAAGAAGAGGCTTCACTGGTAGTGATATCACTCGCTGTGATACTGCTAATACAATGATGAAAGCAGCTAAAAAGACAATTATTTTAACGGATTCTAGTAAGTTTTCTCAAGTTGGGGTTGTTTCTGAATTTGCATTTGAAGATATTTGCATGGTTTATACGGATGATGGGATTCCCCCGGAGAACACTGAATTTTTGAAAAAGCAAGATATCAATGTTATAACGGTTTAAATGATATAGAATAGTTTTCATCGAGAAATGCACATTTGTGCATTTCTTTTTTTATTTATGTATAGTATGGGAATTCAATTGACTAAATATGAAATTTCATGCTATATTAATTTCGAAAGAAAGTTAAATAAGTTTCAATTGAAGGAGAGGGGAAAGGTATGAGTCAATTGCAAGAGCAAGTGAAAACAAGCCAACCTCATTTTGGCAGTTTAACAGATCGTATGAATCAATATCGTGAATCAGTCCTAAATAAGAAACCCTATATTTGTGCCGAACGCGCTTTATTAGTAACTGAAACTTTCAAAAAGTATCAAAATCAACCGAATGTAATGAAACGAGCATTGATGTTGCAAAATATTCTGGAAAAAATGTCTATTTATATTGAAGATAAAACAATGATTGTAGGAAATCAAGCGGCTTCGAATAAAGATGCCCCTATTTTTCCGGAATACACATTAGAGTTTGTTGTAAACGAATTAGATTTATTTGAAAAACGAGATGGCGATGTTTTCTATATTACGGAAGAAACTAAAGAGGATTTACGTTCAATTGCTCCCTTTTGGGAGAATAATAATTTAAGAGCAAAAGCTGGTGTTTTACTGCCTGATGAAGTGCAGGTATTCATGGAAACCGGATTTTTCGGAATGGAAGGTAAAATGAATTCTGGAGATGCACATTTGGCAGTTGACTACAAGCAAATGTTAGAAGTTGGTTTAAAAGGATACAGGAAACGGGTTCTAAAGGAAAAGGCTAATTTAGACTTAACGAATCCAGAAAGTATCGACAAATATCATTTTTATAATGCAGTATTGATTGTGATTGATGCAGTAAAAACCTATGCAGAACGTTTTTCTGCTTTAGCCAAAGAAAAAGCAGAAACAGCCGATCCAAAGCGACAAACAGAGCTATTAGAAATTAGTCGTATTTGTGCTAAAGTTCCTTATGAACCAGCAGAAACCTTTGCAGAAGCTGTTCAAGCAGTATGGTTTATTCAATTGATCTTACAAATTGAATCAAATGGACATTCATTGTCATACGGTCGCTTTGATCAATATATGTATCCATATTTAAAAATGGACCTAGAAAAAGGAATGACGACTGAAGACCAAGCTGTGGAATTATTGACGAATTTATGGATTAAAACACTGACTATTAATAAAGTTCGTAGTCAAGCACATACGTATAGTAGTGCAGGGAGCCCGCTTTATCAAAATGTAACAATTGGCGGACAAACCAGAGATAAAAAGGATGCTGTCAATACATTATCTTATCTCGTTTTACGAAGTGTAGCTCAAACTAAATTACCTCAGCCAAATTTAACTGTACGCTATCATTCAGGATTAGATAAAAGGTTCATGAATGAATGTATTGAAGTCATGAAACTAGGGTTTGGCATGCCCGCTTTCAATAACGATGAAATCATTATTCCTTCATTTATAAATGTTGGCGTTGATGATGAGGATGCCTATGATTATAGTGCGATTGGTTGTGTAGAAACAGCTGTCCCAGGTAAGTGGGGCTATCGTTGTACGGGAATGAGTTATATGAATTTCCCTAAAATTTTATTAATTACAATGAATGATGGAATTGATCCGGTCTCAGGCAAACGATTTGTTAAAGGTTATGGACATTTTAAAGACATGAAGTCATTTGAGGAGCTTCAAGACGCATGGGATAAAACAGTTCGTGAATTAACTCGTATGAGTGTGATAGTTGAAAATGCAATTGATCTTGGTCTTGAGAGAGAAGTTCCGGATATTCTGTGTTCTGCACTAACTGAAGATTGTATTGGTCGAGGAAAAACAATCAAAGAAGGTGGAGCGCTCTATGATTACATTTCCGGTTTGCAAGTAGGAATTGCTAACTTGGCAGATTCATTAGCTGCTATCAAACAGTTAGTTTTTGAACAAGAAAAAGTCACACAAGAGGAACTTTGGGAAGCATTAATGACTGATTATGCGAGTGAACGCAGTAAAGAGATTCAAGAAATGATTATTCATGACGTTCCTAAGTATGGTAATGATGAGGATTATGCAGATCAATTAGTTACAAAAGCTTATGATAGCTACATTGACGAAATTAGAAAATATCCTAATACACGTTATGGTCGTGGTCCTATTGGTGGAATTCGATATTCAGGAACCTCGTCAATTTCTGCAAATGTAGGTCAAGGACGGGGCACTATGGCTACTCCAGATGGTCGTAATGCATGGGTACCTCTAGCAGAGGGCTGCTCGCCATCGCATAATATGGATAAAAAAGGTCCAACATCTGTATTGAAATCTGTATCCAAGTTACCAACGGAGGAAATCCTCGGGGGTGTATTACTAAATCAAAAGGTAAACCCTCAGACATTAACAAAAGAAGAAGATAAACAAAAGCTTATTATGTTACTTCGAACCTTCTTTAACAAATTACGTGGATATCATATCCAATATAATGTTGTTTCTAGAGAAACACTAATTGAGGCCCAAAAACATCCAGAAAAACATCGTGACTTGATTGTACGCGTAGCTGGATATTCAGCGTTCTTCAATGTATTATCAAAAGCTACTCAAGATGATATTATTGAACGCACTGAACACGTTTTATAAAACGAAACTTCAAGGGATAGAACGGGAGCGGTCCTGTTCTATCTCTAATAGTAAGGGGAAGAGGAAATGGAATTTTTATTGGATACAGTAAATTTAGAAGAAATCAGAAAATATACAGAAATTATTCCACTTGCTGGTGTAACTTCTAACCCCTCAATTGTAAAAAACGAGGGAAAAATTGATTTTTTTGAACATATGAAACAAATTCGTCTTATTATTGGTCAAGAGAAAACATTACATGTACAAGTAGTCGCAACAAACTATGAAGGAATGTTGAAGGATGCGGAAGCCATTTTAGAGAAAATTGATTCAGAAGTATTTATCAAAGTTCCGGTGAGTCAAGTAGGCTTAAAAGTGATCAAGGAACTAAAACAAAAAGATATCAATGTTACCGCAACAGCTATATATACTAAATTTCAAGCTTATCTAGCTATAGCTGCTGGAGCAGATTATATTGCCCCATACTTTAATCGGATGGAAAATCTAAATATTGAACCGAGAGAAGTATTACAAGAATTGAACAATGAAATTAAACAAACCAAAAGTGACACAAAAATTCTAGCCGCAAGTTTCAAAAACGTTGGGCAGGTCAATGCTGCATTAGAGGCTGGAGCGCAAGCAGCAACGATGGGGGCTAATATCATTCAGCAAGCCTTTGCAATGCCATCGATTGAGAAGGCAGTACTCGATTTCACAACTGATTGGGAATCCATTTTTGGTAAGGAAACAATGATTTATAACTTATAATAAAACTGAACAAAGTAAAAGACCTCTTGCAGATAGCCACTAGGCTCTGTGAGAGGTCTTTTATATCTATATTAAAAGGGGGTAACAGATTAAATTGTCTTTAAGACAAATACTTTAGAGTTATAATCACCTGGTTTTTCCTGTGACCAATATTCATCGGCACGGTCAGTGAAGTTATCAGCTAGGATCATTCCAATATTCATTAATTCATCGCCATAATAGGTTTTATCAGTTCCTTCAATGGCATAACATTGATTTGGATTTAGCCCTGTTAACTTGATCCGTTTATAACGCTCATTTGGTCTAGCTAACACTTGATAATAACCAACGATTGCTTCACTTTGATCATTTGCGACGACCATCCAAGCTGTTTCGTTCGATTCAAATGGATTCAATAAGCGATGAAATGTTCCTTTTTGGATCAATTCGCGTCTTTCTTTGAAAAAGGTGGTCTGCTGTTTAACGATAGTTTTTTCAGCATCAGTTAATTGAGTAATATCTAGTTCATAACCGAATGTGCCGAAATATGCGACATTTGCGCGTGTTTCAATCGGTGCCATTCGTCCGACTTGGTGATTCGGGATGGCAGAAACGTGACTGCCGATTGAGCTTAGCGGGTAAGCCATTGAAATTCCATATTGGATTTTTAGCCGTTCAACAGCGTCGGTGTTATCACTAGTCCATGTTTGTGGCGCATAATAGAGCATTCCTGGATCAAAACGACCTCCACCACCAGCGCAAGATTCGAACAGGATTTTAGGATATTTCTTGATCAGCCGTTCATAAAGTGAATAAACACCCAGAATATAACGGTGGAAAACTTCACCTTGTTGATCTGGGGGCAGAACTTTTGAGTATACCTCGGTCATAAAGCGATTCATATCCCATTTAATATAAGAGATTTTAGCATCACGCATGATGTTGTCCATCAGCCGATAGACATGATTAACAACTTCTTGACGAGAAAAATCCAAAATATATTGGTTGCGACCATGGGAAGGTTCTCGATTAGGCGAAGCAATCAGCCAATCGGGATGCTCTTCAAACAATTTCGTTCCTTTACTAACCATTTCTGGTTCAAACCATAAGCCGAATTGCATGCCAAGGTCTTCAATTTTTTCTGATAGTCCTTTGATTCCATTCGGTAATTTGTTTTTATTTTCGAACCAATCCCCTAATGATGATGAGTCATCATGGCGTTCACCAAACCATCCGTCATCAAGGACAAACAACTCAACACCAAGGTCTTTAGCAGTTGCAGCTATTTCAAGAACTTTCTCTTCATTAAAATCAAAGTAGGTTGCTTCCCAATTGTTGATTAAAATGGGCCGGGCTCGATCACGCCAATAACCACGTGCTAAACGTTCACGATAAAGTGAATGATAAGCTTGACTCATTCCATTTAGCCCCTTGTCAGAAAAGACCATGATAGCCTCGGGTGTTTGAAAAGATTGATTAGGAGTGAGTTTCCATGAGAAGCGGAATGGGTTAATCCCGATCATGACTCGACTAACACCATATGTATCGACCTCAACTTGACCTAGGAAGTTCCCACTGTATATGAGACTAAATCCATAGACCTCACCCGTATGTTCAGTCGTTTCCGGACGTTTTAAAGCAAAAAAGGGGTTATGAACATGACTGCTGGCTCCCTGTGTACTCGAGATGGATTGGATGCCTGTTGCTAGCTGGTTAACTTCAACATGTGTTTCACGTGCCCAAGCTCCATTTAATTGGAGGAGTTCAAATTGGTCTGAGGCTAGGTCAACACTTGCACTCATCGCATTTTCAATTTGATAGTCTTGATCTGAATCGTTAATAAATCTAGCATGTCTTGTGATGACTGGGCGATTAGCAAAAATGGTATAAGCCAATACCAGCCTTAAGTTAAGGACAGGGTCTTTTAAAGTGATTAGAAGTGTATCTGCTTCTTGATCTGATTCAACATAAGTTGCAGGTAAACCAGGTAAGTATGGCTTCCCTTTTTGGATTTCATAATGATCATACTGAAAAGTGGTCACATGACTTCCTTGTTTATTCGTAACTGCATGGGCTGGGTAGCGGAAATCAGTGGTCCCATAGCTTGGATATTCTTGTTTAATATGTTCAAGTGACGATGTATGATCGCCTTCAAACATGTTGCTTGATGGGCGAACTTCTCGTTCAATTAAATGAGCGAAAGAACTACGATGAGTAATCTTCTTCCCGTAGTAAAGCTGCTCTAACTGTTTGCTTTTTTCTAGCACTCGAAATACATAACTTATGGTATTGTTTTGCAAATGAAACTCTTGATTTGCTTCATTTATTAAAATTGTCATTCTGGTCACCTCTTGTAATTAAGTTATCGATAAGTTATTATTAATCAACGATAACATATTTCTAATGAAAACGCTATATTTTATTATATAACATAACTTATAAGGATAATGTAATCATTTGAAAAATAATTAGACATTCGAATATAACCGTTATATAGTTGATATTAACGTTTATTTAATTAACTTATTAAGCTAATTAAAATAAAGAAGAAAGGAGATTAATATGGGTAAGAGGGGAATCTCTTTAGATTTAGAAAAACGATTTGAAGAAAGTACAGACATTAAAGGTCGTGCCTTTAAAATTTTAAAAATGCTCTATTCAGGACATTTCTTGAGATTATTTATTTCATTTATATTTTTTCTATTAAAACACTCACCCGTTTGGATTTTACCAATTGTCACTGCGAATTTAATCAATTTTGTCACGAATCCCGATCAATATGACAATCATTATGTCTGGCTTAATATCATTGTTTTAATTGTTGTTATTTTGCAAAATTTACCGTCTCAAATGTTACATATTAGTTTTATGTCCAAGGCCATTCGTCATGTTGAGGCTGGATTAAGAAGTACATTAATTCGAAAGCTGCAACATTTGTCAATTTCATATCATAGTGAATTGCAATCTGGACGTTTACAGGCCAAAGTTCTCCGAGATGTAGAAATGATTGAAATGATGTCAAAACAGATTATGCTAGGTGTTTTGCCAGCATTGATGAATATTATTGTTGCGATTGCGATTACAGCTTCACGCAGTCTAACCGTCGTTTCATTTTATTTAATTGCCATTCCGATTTCGGTGATCCTAGTATACTTCTTTCGGGGAAAATTAAGCAGTAAAAACCGGGAATTTAGACAACAAGTGGAGGAAATGTCTGGTCAGGTAGCCGAAACAGTGGAAATGATCCCAATGACACGTGCGCATGGTTTGGAACAAGTTGAAATCAATAAAATTGATTCTCTTGTTCAAAATGTAAGAGGGAAAGGCTATAAGCTTGATATTTTAGAGGCCTTTTTTGGTGCAACGAACTGGGTAAGTTTTCAACTCTTTCAAGTGCTATGTTTATTATTCACCGTTTATTTAGCTTTTAATGGCTCAATTCCAGTTGGTGATATTGTTTTATATCAAAGTTATTTTACATCCATATTAATGTCGATTTCTGCTGTGATTAATATTTATCCCCAATTAGCTAGAGGATTTGAGTCCATTCATTCGGTTTCAGAGATTTTATTTGCTCAGGATGTACAAGAATATCAAGGGAAACAAAAGATTAAGAAAATTACGGGTCAAATTACCTTTGAGTCAATTTATTTTCACTATCGTGATACGGATCAACATGTGTTAAGTGATTTTAGCTTACATGTTAAGTCGGGCGAATCTATTGCTTTCGTTGGTGAATCAGGAGCAGGAAAATCAACGATTCTGAATTTAATTACTGGTTTTTATCGGCCGACAGAAGGACGAATTCTAGTTGATGATCAGCCAATGGAAGATTTAAATATGCAAAAATATCGTCAACGCTTGGCTGTTGTTCCACAAAATACAATTCTCTTTTCTGGAACCATTCGTGAAAACATTACTTATGGATTAGCTGAAGTGACAGAAGAACAAATTAAAGAAGCGATAGAGATGGCAAATTTAACAAATGTGATGGATGAACTCCCTGAGGGTCTAGACACCAAAATTGGTGAGCATGGGGATCGAATGTCTGGCGGACAACGGCAACGGGTTTCAATTGCTCGGGCTTTCATTCGTAATCCTGACTTAATTATTTTGGATGAAGCAACTTCTGCATTAGACAATCAATCAGAACAGTTAATTCAACAATCGATGAGCCAATTGAGAAAAGGAAAAACAACCTTTATTGTTGCTCATCGATTATCGACGATTCGCGATGTTGATCGAATCGTTGTGATGAAAAAGGGTCGTTGTGTTGAAGTAGGCAGTTACCAAGAATTAATTGCTGCAAAAGGTGAATTTTACCGAATGAAACATGCAACCAAGGAAAGTGACTAAAAGGACTTATTCGCTTATTAAAATAATTAACTTGAGGTGATAAATAATGAAAAAAATAAAACTGACCATTCAAGATTGGCAATTCAGGCAACTGAACGAAGGTGACTGGTTAGAAGCAGTGGTGCCGGGATTTGTTCATACTGATTTAAGAACCCATGGGTTGATCGATGACCCGTTTTACGGTACGAATGAAAGAGACCAGCAGTGGATTGATAAGCAAGAATGGGAGTATCAATCGACTTTTTCTGTTGATCAAAATTTACTCAAACAAGACAGAATTGAACTTATTTTTCATGGCTTGGATACGTATGCGACTGTGTATTTAAATAATGAAATTATACTAGAAACAGAGAATATGTTTCGAGTTTATCGTAAAGAGGTTAAGTCACTTTTAACAGAAGGAGAAAATCAGCTCCGTATTCATTTCAAATCACCTGTTGATGTTGATTTACCTAAATTAAAAGCACTTGGTTACGGCTTGCCGGCTGCGAATGATGATTCAGAAATGGGGGAATTAGGAGACCATCAAATCAGTATTTTTGCTCGGAAGGCACCTTATCACTATGGTTGGGATTGGGGGCCACGTTTTGTCACAAGTGGGATTTGGCGCAATGTTGAATTAGTGGCTTGGTTTGAAATCAATATCGATGATTTTTACCTTAATCAACGATCAGTTTCAAACGAAAAAGCTGAATTAACGGCAGAGCTTGAAGTGGAGAGTGTCTCTAACTGGCAGGGTGAGCTTCAGATTACAACAGGTGAGCTGTCTTGGCGCAAAAATGTCCAGCTTAAAGCCGGAAAGAATAAAGTAACACTTGAACTAGCTATCGATCAGCCTAAATTATGGTGGAGTAGAGGTTTGGGTGACCCCAATCAATATACGTTTGTGGCAGAGTTTAAGCAAGCAGATCAGTTATTTGCCGAAAGAATGATAACGACTGGACTAAGATCTGTTCGACTTGTCCGTGATCGCGATCAAGCGGGCACTTCATTTTACTTCGAATTAAATGGTGTCCCTGTATTTGCAAAAGGAGCTAACCACATTCCGAATGATAGCTTTGTAACCGAGGTTACGGAAGAGCGTTATCACTATGAAATTGAAAGCGCCGTAGCAGCTAATATGAACATGCTTCGTGTTTGGGGTGGCGGTATTTATGAACCTGAAATTTTCTATCGTCTTTGTGATGAGCATGGCATAATGGTTTGGCAGGACTTTATGTTTGCTTGTAGTATGTATCCTGGAGACCAAGCCTTTTTAGCAAACGTTGAGCAGGAAGCAAAAGATAATGTGAAACGACTTCGGAGTCATCCATCAATTGTGCTTTGGTGTGGCAATAATGAAATTGATTCAGCTTGGGCGCATTTTAATGAACAGGCTGGCTGGGGTTGGAAGAATGATTATGACCACCAGATACGTGAAAAGCTATGGGCAGATTACCAAACGATTTTTGATCAAATTTTAGCGGATGTGACAACAGAGTATGCCCCGAATGAACCTTATTGGCCCTCATCACCACTAGCTGACTTGACTGGAGATATTCACCAGCATGCAACAGGAGTAGGTGGAAGTGGCGATGTCCACTATTGGGATGTCTGGCATGGCAAGAAACCATTCGAGGACTATCATACACATGTTGGACGCTTCATGAGTGAATATGGTTTTCAATCCTTCCCAGAATTAAGGACAGTTGAGACGTTTGCCGAAGAGGCAGACTATGCAATTGAATCGAAAGTCATGCTGCACCATCAAAAAAATGGAGCTGGAAATCAATTGATTAAAACATATATGGATCGATATTTACCAGAGCCAAAAGATTTCCCAGCATTTCTTTACATGAGTCAAGTTCTCCAAGCAGAAGGCATTAAACAAGCGATTGAGGCACATCGACGTAGAATGCCTTATTGTATGGGAACGTTATATTGGCAAATCAATGATTGCTGGCCAGTAGCTTCATGGTCAAGTATCGATTACTATGGACGCTGGAAGGCACTTCACTATTATGCTAAAGCAGCTTTTAAAGATGAAATGTTATCTTTTCAACAAACAGAGAATCAGCTAGACGTTTATGTAGTGACAGATAAATTAGTCAAGAAAACGGCTAAGCTAAAACTGACACTCCAAAACTTAACGGGTGACATTTTACATGAAGAATTGGCAGCTATTGAAATCAAACCAAATCAAAGTATGATTGTCAAGACAATTGCCATTGACCGTTTAACTCAAGATTATGATCAAGCAAGTCTTGTTATGGTGGGTGAACTAACGATTGAAAAAGAGTTAGTGGATCGTAAGAGACATTATTTTGTTCCGACAAAAGCTTTGCCACTTCCAGAACCCAAAGTAACGATCAAACAACTAGATTCATATGGACAATTTGAAATATCGACCGATCAGTTTGCCAAGAGCATTTGGTTAGATACAGAAGAAACAGGATATTTTAGCGATAACTACTTTGATCTCTTACCGGGGGAAAGGAAGTTTGTTCAATTTATTCCGAGAGATGACAAACTCAAGCCAGATATGAATATTCAAGCTAAATCAATGAGTGATATGATCTAATGTAGAAGAGGCTATTGCAAAATGTATGGTGTACATCTTGTGATAGCTTTTTTTGTATTAATTGCTCTATAGCACGGTCATTCAACTATCAAAAATTATTTATGAGAACATCGGAGCTAGGTAATCTTTTTCATTTAAGCCTACCTTCCATCTAGACAAGATGAGTAGAGCACTTCTATCATGCACTTGATATGATATCTCAAGTCAAAATGTCGGATAGAGCATCTCTATATCCCATTTTAAATAAAACTCCAGGTCAAAATGTCGAATAGAGTGCATCTATCACGCATTTTAAACAAAAGTCCAGAACAAAATGTAGGATAGAGTGCTTCTATCCTACGTTTCAAAAGAAATCACAAACCAAAATGTTGAATAGAACACTTCTATCACGCATTTTAAACGAAATCACAAACCAAAATGTCAGATAGATCCCTTCTATTCCGTGTTTTATTCGTATTTCCAAGTTGAAAAGTTGAATAGAATGTTTCATTCTCATTTTTAAGACTTGCATTTGAGAGCTCGATGGCAATAATGAAAAAAATATGCAATATGAAAACGTGGTATTGATTTTATAACGGTACTGGACTTTTTAGGATAGGTTAACTTGCTGTAAGATCTCTTTCAAAAATACAAATTGAGAAATGGCGGGTTGGTAAAAATGTTTGCATAGAGTGCTGTAGTTAATTAAGTTTTTGAGCGTATCTGATAGCTCTAATACCAATCCTGTTAAGAGAAGCTTCTAAGCATTCCCAACTTCATTTTAGGGAATCTTAATTTAATTGTTGCAATTTTCACAATATTTACATTGAAAAGTAATATAAAAATTGATAAACTTAGTCACAATAAGAATTGCTAATCGAAATGAAAATAAAGCAGATAGGTGTGATATAAGATGGGACCCGTTTATAATTTTTCAGCTGGACCGGCTATGTTACCAAAGAGTGTGTTGAAAAAAGCACAAGAAGAATTGTTAGATTTCAAAGGTTCGGGTATGTCTGTGATGGAGTTAAGTCATCGCTCGAAATGGTTTATGGATGTTTTAGAGCAGGCTGAAGAAAGTTTAAGAGCGTTAATGAATATTCCGGATAATTACAAGGTACTCTTTTTACAAGGTGGGGCTTCACAGCAATTTGCAATGGTACCCATGAATTTATTAGTAAATAGTAGAAAAGCAGATTATGTTTTAACTGGATCATGGTCAAAAAAAGCTTTCAAAGAAGCTAAAGCATTTGGAGAGGTTCGGATAGTAGGAGAAGACACGATTAATCATATCCCGACACTAACGAAGGAGATGTTTGATCCAGAAGCCGATTATGTTCATATTACAACGAACAATACAATTGAAGGGACTGTTTTTGCTGAATTGCCTGACACTGGCGATGTGCCTTTAGTTGCGGATATGTCCTCTAATATCTTATCGATGCCGATTGATGTGACTAAGTTTGGTATTATCTATGCAGGGGCACAAAAGAACATCGGTCCTGCAGGTTTAACCATTGTGATTATTCGAGACGATTTAATCGGTTTAGCGTCAGATTCTGTTCCAACTATGTTTGATTATAAGACACATTCCGAGAATAAATCTGTCTTTAATACACCGCCAACCTTCTCAATCTACATGGCAAAACTTGTTTTTGATTGGTTGCAAGAACTTGGTGGTTTAGAGGCCATGGAACGAATCAATCGAGAAAAAGCAGCCCTTCTTTATCAGACCCTTGATCAATCAAAGCTGTTCAAAGCACCGATTGCAGGCAAGGATCGCTCTTTAATGAATGTCCCTTTTGTGACGATAAATGGCGACAAAGAGCTTGAAGCTAAATTTATCAATCAAGCAAAAGAGAGAGGTTTAGAAACATTAAAAGGTCATCGTTCTGTTGGTGGTATGCGCGCAAGTATTTATAATGCCATGCCATTGGAAGGTGTTGCAGCTTTAGTAGATTTTATTAAGGAATTTGAACAGGAAAATAGTTAAACTTTTATTAATATATAGAACGGAAGTTGGGGCTGTTGCAAATGACAGCTCCTTTTAATGTTTATACTTGGAACTAGGCGGGAGGCTCACAGTTAGCAATGTTGTCAGGTTAAGCAAAGTAATCGATCAAGAGGGTGGAACAAAAAAGATTTATTCATGAACAAACAGAATATGGATATAGAGGGTCCTCCTCCACAGATGAGATATGTCCCGCTTTCCTCGAAAATATAGAGCGATTTTCTTCATGCGATGTATCGCTGCCGAAGCATTCCTTGTCCTGTGGGTATGGAGGCCTATAGGATGTAGGTCATGCAAGTGTCGCCACATGATGTGGCGGTCTTAACTTGACTCCCCAAACTTTTCCAATCAAAGACCACTTGGCAAAGTGGATTTCAATCTCATCCTCGAAAATAAAAATCAATTTTCTTCGTGTGATGGATTGCTGACGGAGCCTTCCTTGTGCTTTTCCCACGGGAGTCTGCGCATAGCTCATCTGCTAAGGAGATGCTTTCCTCTCGATAGTTGTGACTTGATCATTTTTTAATGGGCCTTTTCATCTAACTTTTTCCATAATTAATAGGGGTTATTACTCTAAGTAGATATCAGCAACAGCTGAGATGAACATTCACTAGAAAGGGTGTGATCCCTTGTTTTTTGAATGACTGAACACGCTCCATTTTGCATGAGAAAGTAGATAATAAAAAAATTGAGACAAAAAACGAGTAGGCCATTCAGAAATTGAACCTTATGTAACCAGAGCGTAGGAAATAGACGTAGACTCCTCGAAAATAAAAGGCCATTTTCTTCGTGCGATGTCTCGCTGACGTAGCTTTCCTTGTCCTGTGGGAAAGCTTAGTGTGAAGACCCCGCAGAAAAAGTGTACTTCTTTTTCGAGGAGGCTAAGGACAAGCCCACGGAAAGCGAAGTTTATTTCCGAAGCGATCGTACTAACCTGACAACATTGTTACAGTTAATCGTTTCATATCATTAGCCTATACTTAAATACCCAGTTAGAATAATAATCATTATTACTCTTATAGGGGAAGAAAACTTTTTCACAACATAAAATGATTGTTACACGCATCATTTTTTTTTAATTGTGCAATAGCCTCGTTTTTTAGCTGCTGAGTCATTTTTGTTTCAGACAACTTTGAACTTTGTTATCGGAAATGTCATGCCTAAACTGATGGACCAAATTAGTTCAAGAAGAGATGAACTATAATATTGTGATGTGGTATAATTAGACCCAATATTTAGAACGTTATCATTTATAAAACAAAAGGAGTGGAGAAAGCTATGTGTGGGATTAGAAGTTAAGCATAAGGATAGAGATTTAGCCATACCAAAGTATCGTGAAAATCTATTGAGTGCCATTGAGCAAGATTTATTAAATGATGAAAACATTTTAAGTGTGTTTTATGGCGGTTCAATAGGAAATAAGAACACTGATTTATATTCGGATATTGATCTTCGCATCGTTGTTAAAGATGAGGTATTTGAAGAGTACAGACTAAATAAAAAAGAGAGAGCTAAAAATTGGGGAGACGTATTGTTTTTCGAAGACTTTCCTTGGGCACCGTATAGTATTGCTCATTACGATACGTTTATTAAAGTTGATATATTTTATTATAAAGTTAATGATATTCAACCTTCCGTTTGGTTGCAAAATATTAAAATCGTTCGTGATACAAATTATTTAATGAAAAATATTTTAGAAAAATCAGCGAAGCTATCCTATTCACCAGATGTACAAGAAGTTGAAATTTGGAGAACAAAGTTTTTGGCGTATGTACATGAAGCTTATCGAAGGATAATGAGGAAGGAAATATACTATGCTTTGCATTGCCTTGATAATTTGCGGTTATCGATGGTCACTGGTTGGTATATGGATGCAGGCTTCCAACCCAATACATTTGGAGATTGGGCTAAATTAGAAGGTAGCAGAAGTAAATTACTTGAATGGCAACTTAATCATCTTGAAGAATGGCATAGTAGTCGAGCACCTGATGACATTTTTAAAGTAATAAAGAGCATCATACCGGAGTTTTTGAATGTCCATAAGCGTTTGTGTGAAAAGTTAGCAATAGACGAAAACCCTAAACGGATTGAAAGAATACTAAGTATGGTACTTTAAATAATATGACAAGTCTTGCAAATTTAAGATGAACGCAAACAAGTCAATGCAACCATTCAAAGGAAGTTAGTCATTGGAGGGGGAGACAATGGTTGATTTAAATAGCAAAGCAATAGCATTTTTGGCTAAATATAAGTTGTTTAAAACGGATGAAATACAGCAAGTTCAACTTCAACACCGTTTAGATTTGGTGGAAAAATTTGATGTTAAAAAGGGAATGCGGGTACTAGAAATTGGTTGTGGACAAGGTGATACAACCGTAGCATTAGCAGATGCAGTAGGAGAGGCTGGAAAAGTTATCGGCATTGATATTGCCAGTCGGGATTATGGAGCGCCACTGACATTGGGGCAAGCAACAGATAGAATTAAGCATTCTGCCTTAGGTGAGCGTATCATCTTCCATTTTGACATGGATTTTGAATCCTTTGAATCAAATGAATTATTTGATTTAGTCGTGTTTTCTCATAGTTCTTGGTATTTCAAAAGACCGGAAGATTTACTCCGTTATTTTAAGAGATTACGTCACATGACAAAATCGATAGCTTTTGCAGAATGGGATCTTGACTTCGCTCACATATCGCAGCGTGCTCATTTTTGTGCTGCTTCCATTCTAGCGTTATATTCGAGTTTTGTGAAAAATGATGGTAATATACAAAACTTGTTTCATAAAGAACAGATTCGAGCATTGCTTGAAAAGGCAGGTTTTCAAAATATAGAACAAGCGATGGTTAATGCCACCTATTTACAAGATGGACAATGGGAGAAGAGCTACGCCAATAGTATTCGTGAAGAGTTTGCTAAAGCCCCTACGATGATACAAACTCTAGTCACCAGCTATTATGAAATGATGAATGTGTCGAATGGAAATGAGCAGTCATTAAATAGTTTCATCTTAACCGCAAAGTAATTAGGTGCGTTAAGAAATAGTGCAACTCAAGCCTTAAGTAGTCTTAATTTCTAATAATATCAACGAGTACAAGTGCTGAACAAGAGAATCGTTACTGAATGGAAAAACTCATTAACTTTAGCAGTACTGCTGAAGAAACCCTCGGAAAAATATAGTAGAACGGAAGCTGCAAAGCAACCAAACATACTAATTTGCGAGGGGTTTTTTTATCAGATTTCCGACAGAAGACTCCCACTTCAAGGAACCTGAAGGGCATCGCTCAGTGAGTAAGTGGGAGATGAATGTCGGTTGGCGATAGCCAAAATAGATCTCTTATGATATAATTAGAACATACATTCGCTTAAATGAGGTGTGTTCATGTTAGTCAATAAAGCTTATAAATTCCGTCTCTATCCTAATCCGACACAACAAACACTCATCAACAAAACATTGGGTTGTTCACGGTTTGTTTTCAATCACTTTTTAGCGAAATGGAATAAAGCCTACGAAGAAACAGGCAAAGGCTTAAGTTATCGTGTGTGTTCAAAACAGTTGCCACACTTGAAAAAAGAATATGATTGGCTAAAAGAAGTCGATAGTATTGCCGTTCAATCAAGTATCAAACATCTATCTGAATCCTTTGCGCGCTTCTTTAACAAACAAACGAATGCCCCACGGTTTAAGTCCAAAAGGAATCCGACCCAATCGTACACCACGAAACATACAAACGGAAACATTGCCCTGGTTGGCCATACAATCAAGTTGCCCAAATTAGGACGAGTTAAGTTCGCTAAAAGTCGGGAGGTCGATGGACGCATTCTAAATGCCACGATTAGACGACAGCCTAGTGGCAAATACTTCATCTCTATCCTTGTTGAGACAGAGGTAAAATCACTCCCTCAAACGAAACAATCAACAGGTGTCGATGTAGGTATCAAAGCGTTTGCCACGCTTTCAGATGGGACAACGTACAAGAACCCCAGATGTTTACGCATGCTAGAAAACAAATTAGAAAAAGAACAACGCAAACTGTCCAGACGATATGAACAAGCCAAGCAGGATAGAAAACCTCTTTATGAAGCGAAAAATTATCAAAAACAACGGATCAAGGTCGCTCGTATTCACGAAAAGATTAAAAACGTCAGAACGGATTGCTTGCATAAGGTCAGTACCGAAATTGTCAAAAACCACGACATCATTGGTATTGAGGACTTACAAGTAGCTAACATGCTCAAAAACAAACGATTATCAAAAGCCATTAGTGAAGTCAGCTGGTCGGAATTCCGTACGATGCTTGAATACAAAGCTAAGTGGTACGGAAAGGAAGTCGTAGCCATCGCCAAAAACTTCCCTTCTAGTCAACTTTGTTCGTGTTGCGGCTATCGACATAAAGACGTTAAGAATCTCGCTTTACGCGAGTGGCAATGCCCATCATGCCATATAGCACACGATCGAGATCTTAACGCAAGTAAAAATATTGAAGCTGAAGCCATCAGACTTCTAACTGTCGGTGCGACAGGGATCGCCTAATCAATAATCAACCATTAGGTTGGTGTTCTTAGGAATCTCCCCGTTCAAATTTCATTAGAAATTAAGTGGGAGTAGTTCAATGGATTATAATTTCTTGCTTTCCCGTTCTGTTATCTTTGTGTAATGTGTAGAAGATAAGATTTATGATCGATCTCATCAAATCAGGTCATTTATTAGAGGATCCTTTAAAGGATGAAAGCGAGCTATACATTGCTTAGAATTATTGAGTTTATCTTCATAGCTAGCGATGCTGCGCTCAGAATCATGGAAGAAGAGATATTTTCGCGAAGTGTCTACTTTAGTCATACAATAGTAAGCAAGAGAAGAGACATTTTAAATAGCTTGCAACTTTGAAATGTCCTTCCGTGTTTATCTCGTCTCCCATTCATTTGCTTAGAACTTATTCGAATAGATTCAAGTGTTGCAGTCAGAATGACAATAATTTTCGAGTAGTTCAGCTTTTCCAGTCACATAAAAAGCTGCTACACAACTCATTTTTCATTGTGTAACAGCTCCCTATGTTATTAAGCTGGGTTTAATCCCAGTCACTTTCAATAACCCTATCTCGCAAGACTTTATTATTAAAATTGAAATATCCCACTTTTGAAAATTAGTAGAACCCTAACAAAAAAGTATTTATGAAAATAAAGCATTATTAATTTAACTCTGAATTCCCCTTGATTCAATCAGCTTGATCTATAGTACTTAATCATGGTATAAGTGTAAAGGAAGTAGAGCAGATTCTGCTTTTTATTTTGGGGAATTAGTTATCCCATCATGAGAGGATTGAATTTTGAATATGACAGATAATTTTTGGCGTGATTTACCACGACCATTTTTTGTACTAGCACCAATGGAAGATGTGACGGATATTGTTTTTCGTCATGTCGTAAGTGAAGCGGGCAGACCAGATGTATTTTTTACAGAGTTTACAAACTCAGAGAGTTATTGTCACCCAGAAGGGAATCAAAGTGTGCGTGGACGTTTGACTTTTACCGAGGATGAGCAACCCATTGTTGCACATATATGGGGAGATAAGCCCGAATATTTTCGACAAATGAGTATCGGTATGGCAGAACAAGGATTTAGGGGAATAGATATTAATATGGGCTGTCCCGTAGCTAATGTGGCCGGGAATGGAAAGGGCTGTGGTCTTATTCGTCGACCAGAAGCTGCGGCAGAGCTAATCCAAGCAGCGAAAGCAGGTGGATTGCCTGTAAGTGTAAAAACAAGACTTGGTTACACTGATGTAGATGAATGGCGTGATTGGCTAACACACTTGTTGCAACAAGATATAGCTAATCTTTCTATTCATCTACGAACAAAAAAGGAAATGAGTAATGTAGAGGCACATTGGGAACTAATCCCAGATATTAAGAAGCTTCGTGACCAGGTAGCGCCTAATACGCTTTTGACGATCAATGGGGATATTCCTGACCGGGAAACAGGCTTGAAACTCGCTGACCAATATGAGATTGATGGGATTATGATTGGACGTGGTATATTTAAAAATCCATTTGCTTTTGAAGAGCAGCCAAAAGATCGTAGTAGTATGGAATTGCTTGATCTTTTGAGGTTACATCTAGATCTCTTTGATCAATATTCAGAGTTGGAACCCCGTTTGTTCAAACCTCTTCGGCGTTTTTTTAAGATATATGTTCGAGGTTTTCGAGGAGCGAGTGAGTTAAGAAATCAATTGATGAGTACAGTGTCAACAGATGAAGTACGTACGTTACTTGATAATTTTTCAGAAAATAATTCTGATATGGCTGGTAAGCAATAGCGGTCTCTCCGTTTTGAGAAAACTCACATTGGCTTATTTTAAAGTACACACGGATATGCTGATTTGGTTATTTCCGTGGGATATGAGAAATCTGACAGCGGATACTTTAAATGAAAGTGATAGTTTTTTTGTATTATTATCAATAAAACTTTAGACTTTTAGGAAAAGAGACGTTGGTGTTAAATCAACGTGAACACTGTAAAGTTCATTTGAAATACAATGACAGAATTCTTAGTGAAAGGGTTATTTAGTTTTAATGACTTGATTATTGGGAAGAGTATATGAAAGGGATGTTTAAATAGATGTAAGAATCAAAAAAGCTGATAATAGCTTTTGAACTGTTATCATAAGATAAAGAATTGAAAATGACAGTGATTAGGTTAAAATTTTTCAATTGAATCATCATTAAGGAGGGTACTATGAATTTAACTGTTTATTTAGCTGGACAAATACACGATGATTGGCGAGAAGAGTTAGCAAAGCAAGCAGAAGAACGAAATTTACCGCTGACCTTTGTAGGGCCTCAAACGGATCATGATCGTTCGGATGCAATAGGAGAAGCTATTTTAGGTAAGCAGCCAAGTGCTTTTTATCGCGATGATGCAGCTTCAGCGGTGAATAATTTTAGAACAGAGGTATTGATGAAGAAAGCAGATCTTGTGATTGGCTTATTTGGTGAGAAGTATAAACAGTGGAATACAGCAATGGATATTTCAACAGCAATTACACTTAATAAACCAACCATCATTGTTCGTCCTGAATCATTAATTCATCCGTTGAAGGAGCTTTCTAATAAAGCAAATGTAACGGTTGAAACAATTGAGCAGGCTCTAGATGTTGTCGCTTATATATATGAATAAAATATCTTAATTAAGAAGTCGTTATTTACAAAATAGAGCTAGAAAGCGTATGGTTTTCTAGCTCTATTTTTTTATACTAGGAAATTATAAAAGTTGTACTTGTAGTTAACTATTTGTTGGAAGATAGGTCACATCCAGCTTCGAGTGCCCAGCAACTAGCTCAGGCTTCCCTCAGCTCACGATACGATAAAGAAGACTTGTTGACTGACAAGCCGAAGGCGTAGTCAGAACCATAGCCGCACTTATGCCCGCGGTGAAAGTTAACATCGGCTGGTAAGATAATCAGGGTCGACTAAAATCAGACTTGCCGTCTAACGTCGTCATACCCCTGATGCATTGTAGAAACATGTTCCTTTTTCTCCTGCGCTAGGAATGATCGATTAAAACCGCCACTTTGCGTGGCAACATCGATCCACCCATGATACATAGGCACAGTTCGTATGTTGCTGGACCGGCGCTTTGTGTGTGCCTTTGTTATTACAGAACTTTTCCTCCAGCGGAGATTCAAGAAATATACCAACAATAGGCAAAAGCACTTCGACCAATCGAAGTGCTTTTGTCTAGCTCATTATAATTTTCGGGTTGAGCTTCGATATTTAATAGCATAAGGAACGATAACTCGTTTAGCAGGCTCATCCTTTGTTTTTAAAAGTTCGATTAAGCACTTAGCACTTTGAATGCCAAGTTTGTAAATTTGGATATCAACTGTTGTTAATGGGGGTCTCGTAATCTCTGCTAAGTAAAGATTATTAAAGCTTGTAATTGAAATATCCTCTGGACAATCTAAGCCAAACTCCTCAAGCATATTAATAACACCAAGGCCCATCAAATCATCGGTAATCACCATGGCGGTAGGTGGTTTGCTAAGCGAAAAGAGTTGTTCAACAGCCTTTCGACCACTTGAACGTAAAAATTCATCATGAATAATAAAGTCATCCTTTATTGGAATATTCGCGGCTTCTAGAGCATGCTTGTATCCTTCCAATCGATCCATCGTTACAACGAGGTCAGTCGTTCCACCGAGAAAAGCAATATTTTGATGTCCGAATTCAATTAAGTGTCCAGTGAGTTCTTTACTTGCTTGGACATTGTCATTATCAACATAAGTAATCTGACTCTCATTTTCATAAGGTTTACCGACCACAACAAAGGGGAATTTTTCTTTTATTAAAAAATTCATGATTGGATCGTTTTTTCTTGAATAAAGCATGATAATTCCATCGACGCGATTTCCGTAAACCATTCGTTTAACCTCTTCAAATGATTGAACGTCATCACCGCCAGTAGAAACATATAATGAATATTCTGTTTCATGTGCCATGCTCCCAATTCCACGCAAAACCTCAGGGAAAAAGGGATTTTGTAATGCTGTTTCTGCAGACGAAGGCATTATGACACCGATCGCTTGTGAAGAACGAACGGCTAAATTTCGTGCATTCACATTTGGATGATAACCTAATTCTATCATCGCTTTTCTAACTCGTTTTTTTGTACTTACACTAATTCGAGGACTATCAGAAATAACTCGTGACACAGTTGATGGAGCTACATTTGCTTTTTTAGCAACATCTTTAATAGTAACAGCCATAATACGTTCATCCTTTTTTAGTAATATAACGCATCTTTGTGTAAATCATGATGCTGAAAACGATGCCAATTTTTGCTAAGCTTAACTAACCATTTGAATTAAGAGGGTTCATCTATGCAAACGGTTGACTTTAGCTAAACTATATCTATAAAGTATTATATATGATATTCAATCATTTTGAAACATAATAATGAATATTTATTATTTTAAGCGATTCGATTGACCATTTTTAACAAAACGTTTATATTAAATTTAGGTATTTTTTTGCGAAATTAAAATTAACAAAAGGATACATTTTGACTTTATTGCAAACGTTTGCGCTATAAAACAACGGGGGGAATATTTTTGATTAGAGAAGCAATCTATCACAAACCGGTTAATCAATATGCCTATAGTTATGATAGCAGGACACTTCATATTATGTTGCAGTCCAAACATGCAGATTTAAAAAGTGTTCATCTTATTTACGGTGATCCATATGATTTTACCGGAAAACAATGGAATTTTAAACAGGAAGTAATGACAAAGTCTGGGGAAACATCTTCGTTAGATTATTGGAAAATCGATATTGAGCCGCCATATCGACGATTACGCTATGGTTTTCGTTGTGAAGCTGTAGATGGTGAAGTCAGTTATTTTACTGAACACGGACATCATATAGAGCAACCACAGCTTATTGGAAGTTACTTCTGTTTTCCATATCTTCATGAGGCAGATACTTTTACTGCACCTGATTGGGTTAAGGACACGGTTTGGTATCAAATTTTTCCAGAGCGTTTTGCTAATGGAGATCCCACAATAAATCCCGAGCACACATTGCCTTGGGGAGAGTATGAGCCCACACCTAAAAACTACTTCGGCGGGGACTTCCAAGGTGTAATCGATCACTTAGATTATCTAACAAACTTAGGTGTGACAGGGATTTACTTCACTCCTATTTTTAAAGCTGAGACCAACCATAAATATGACACGACTGATTATTTTGAAATTGATCCGCAATTCGGTGATAAGGAAACGTTCAGAAAACTTGTTCAAGCTTGTCATGAAAAAGGAATTAGAGTCATGCTTGATGCTGTGTTCAATCATAGTGGTTATCACTTTGCTCCATTCCAAGATGTTTTAGAAAAAGGTGAGGATTCTGAATATAAGGATTGGTTTCATATTTGGGATTTTCCGGTTAAGACGGATCCATTACCTAACTATGATGCCTTTGCTTTTGGCGCACAAATGCCGAAATTGAATACTGCCAATCCAGAAGTGAAGGAATATTTATTGAAAGTTGCTCGTTACTGGATTGAAGAGTTTGATATCGATGGTTGGCGACTTGATGTTGCTAATGAAGTAGATCATGCATTTTGGCGTGCTTTCCGTGATCAAGTCAAACAAGTGAAACCTGAAGCTTATATTTTAGGTGAGATTTGGCATGATTCAATGAAATGGTTACAGGGTGACCAATTTGATGCTGTGATGAATTACCCATTTACAAACAGTGTAATCGATTTCTTTGGTGCCAAAACCATTCAAGTGAAACAATTTCACGATCAATTGGTTGATTTGCTACACATGTATCCAGCTAATGTTCATGAATCTATGTTTAATTTACTGGATAGCCATGATACTGAACGAATTCTTACTTTAGCTAATGATAATAAAGCAAGTGTCCGATTAATGTATTTGTTTCAGTTATCTTTTATCGGTTCACCATGTTTATATTACGGTGATGAGATTGGAATGGCAGGTGGAGAGGAACCTGAAAGCCGTGCCTGTATGGAATGGGATCCTGACAAACAAGATCTAGAGCTGTTTAATTTTGTTCAACAATTGATTCAGTTACGCAAAGAAGTTCCAGCCTTTGGGGGACGAGGAAGCTTTGATATCTTACAAATTGATGAAGATAAGAACAGTATCGTTTATCAAAAGCAAGTTTCAAATGAGCAGCTAGTTTTTGTGATCAATAATAAAGATAAGCAACAAAAGATTTTCGTGCCAGAGTTAACAGATAAAACATATCAGCCGTTATTTATTGATCAGGCATATGAGCTAGATGGCAATGGACAAGTTGAATTATCTGAATATGGATTCCAGTGTTATCAAATTAAAGCTGATTAATAGATGGAGATGGTATCAACAAATTGATGCCATCTCTTTTATTTTAAGAGGCGGTTCAAGAAGTCCGCTTATTGAAAAAGTAGTATATTTTTGTTATCAGTTCAGTTGCTCAAAGGATTACTTAATCAAGCCATACTATTCTTTTATGTTCTTTTTGAACATGCACTTTATCAAATAGCCGAGAATACTCGCAGCTTCAGTCGTGAGAGGTTCAAATAATAATAAAACCAATAATAATAGCAATAATTAAAAGACAACTTCGAACATCAATAATAGGGATATCTTTCATGATGATCACTCCGTTTATTTAATGATAAATGTATTATAACATATAATTCCGATTAACTTAATATGATTTAATAAAAAATAAAAACGATCAAATTAAAATACAGTAAAATGATTGTATTTTAGTGGTTTGATCGTTTTTAATGTAAACTAATGGATTCATTTCAGACAGAGGATTAAATAACTCCTTGTGTGATCATTCCTTCGGCTACTCTTAAAAGACCAGCTATATTTGCTCCTACAACGAGGTTGCCAGGGCTATTGTATTGTTCAGCAGCCTCGATGCATCTATTATAAATATCCGCCATAATATCTTGTAATTTTTGATCCACTTCTTCAAAACTCCATGATAAACGAGAGCTGTTTTGTGCCATTTCAAGTGCCGATACAGCGACCCCACCAGCATTAGCCGCTTTTGCTGGTCCAAAGAGCACATTGTTATCATGGAAAACTTTAATAGCATCAAGCGTTGATGGCATATTTGCACCTTCAGCTATAGCCACTACACCATTCTTAACTAATTGTTTAGCTGCTGATTCATCTAACTCATTTTGTGTTGCACAAGGAAGGGCAATATCACAAGATAAAGACCAAATTGCTGTTGATTCAGCTTCGAATTTAGCATTAGGGTATTTCTCTAAATATGCATGAATTCGTCCTCGTTTAACTTCTTTTATCTCTTTAATTGTATTTAGATCAAGCCCATTTGGATCATATATATAGCCACTGGAATCACTACAAGCAATGATAATGGCACCATATTCAATGGCTTTCTCCATGGCATAGATCGAAACATTACCAGAACCTGAAACAATCACCTTTTTCCCTGTTAAATCCAGATTACGATCCTTCAACATTTCATTAACAAAGTAGACCGTTCCATACCCGGTTGCTTCTTTGCGAGCTAAGCTTCCACCAAAGTCAGGACTCTTACCCGTTAACACGCCAGCGTGAAAGCTACCACGCATTTTACGGTATTGACCAAAGAGATAACCAATTTCTCTAGCTCCAACGCCAATATCGCCGGCAGGAACATCTATATCCGGTCCAATATATTTGGATAGTTCACTCATAAAGCTCTGGCAGAAACGCATAATTTCAAGGTCAGATTTCCCTTTTGGATCAAAATCAGACCCACCTTTACCCCCGCCAATCGGTTGTCCCGTTAATGCATTTTTAAAAATTTGTTCAAATCCTAAAAACTTAATAATACTGCTATTAACAGATGGATGGAAACGAAGCCCGCCTTTGTAAGGACCAATCGTACTATTAAATTGGACACGGAACCCTCGGTTGACTTGAACCTTCCCATTATCATCAACCCATGGAACACTAAATGTAATAAGTCGATCGGGTTCAACTAATCTTTCAAGAATACCTTGCTCGATATAAGAAGGGTTTTGTTCAAATACGGGTTCAATTGAATTGAAAAATTCTTCTACGGCTTGGTGAAACTCGTCTTCGTTCGGATTTCTTTTTTTAACACTTTGATAAACTTTCTTAATATGGTCGGATGCTAATTCGCTAGACATATAACCTTTCCTCCTTAAAATAGCTAAGTTCAAAGTTGCCAAAATCATTTTGAACTTATGAGCCTAAGACAAGTGTATAGGATAAAACGCTAAAGAACAATATATAAGTATGATTATAACGTTCTCAAATTTAGATTAATGTATGTAAACAAAACAGAACATTATAGGTTTTATGAGCGAATGAAAAAGGTAAAGAAATATAAATAAGGAAGTGAGAGGAGAGTTTGTTATATGTCAGATGAAAAATGGTTTAATCAAGAAGTTGATCAAGTCATTGAAAAACTAAAGACAAACGAAACAGAAGGTTTGTCCCAATCTGATATTAAAACTTTACAAGATAAATGGGGAAAAAATGAGTTACCTGAAGCGGAAAAAACACCTGAATGGAAAAAGTTTATTCGTCATTTTCATGATGTGCTCATTTACATTTTAATGGTTGCCGCTTTAATCACGATTATATTAGGTCATTTTGTTGATACAATTGTTATCATGATCGTTGTTATTATCAATGCCCTAATTGGTTATATTCAAGAGAATAGAGCTGAGAAGGCATTGGAAAGTATTCGAGATATGCTTTCTTTAGAGGCTGTCGTTATTCGGGATAATGAACGAAAAGAAATTGCTTCAGAGGATATTGTCCCAGGAGATTTAATTCTGCTTAAAGCAGGTGACAAAATCCCAGCCGATTTAAGATTGATTAAAACAAATAATTTGAATGTAGAGGAATCACCACTTACAGGAGAGTCTACTTCGGTTGAAAAAAGTACAGACACTTTACCAGAAGACACGGTCTTAGGTGATCAAACAAACATGGCTTTTTCCGGTACATCCATTACCTCTGGTACGGGTCGTGGGATTGTTATTAGAACAGGAGAGCATACAGAAATCGGAAAAATAAACACATCAATGTCAGAAATAGAAACCGTTCAAACGCCACTGCTTAAGCAGACCGCACAATTTGGAAAAATGGTTTCAATAGCTATTGTTGGTCTTGCCATTCTGCTTTTTATTTTTGGCTTTATTTTTCATGATTATGAGTTGGGTGAGTTATTACTTTCAACGATTAGTTTAACTGTAGCAGCCATTCCAGAGGGTTTACCTGCAATTTTATCGATCATTTTAGCCATTGGTGTTCAGGAACTGGCAGGTAGAAATGCCATTATGAGAACATTACCTTCAGTAGAAACTTTGGGTGCGGTTAATGTAATCTGTTCAGATAAAACAGGGACATTAACAAGGAATGAAATGACAGTTCAAGCTATTGTCCTTAGTGACAGAGAATTAAAAGTAACCGGAACAGGTTATCAGCCAGACGGTCAAATCCTTGAACAAGATGAGGAGGTCGATGTCGAAAAAGCCCCAGTATTAAAACAGTTTTTAACAAGTGTTTTATCGATCAATGATACTGAATTAAGAAAAAATGACTCAGGAGAATGGGGAATTAGCGGTGAGCCCACAGAAGGCTGTCTGGTAACGTTAGCCGAAAAATCAAATCACAAAATTGCTCGTTTACCGATTATCTCAAAGATCCCCTTTGATTCCTCATATAAATATATGGCAGGTTTAGTTGAAGAAAACCATAAGAAAATCATTTATGTAAAAGGGGCTCCTGATCGTCTTTTTGAAATGGCGGGTCTCGAAGAAGGTTCTGCTGAACGAGATTATTGGGAGAAAAAAGTGATTGATCGTTCTAAACAAGGAGAGCGGGTGATCGCGTCAGCTTATAAAGAAGTTGATTCATCTGTCGAAGAGATTGATCATGCTGATGTTGAACAAGGCTTAACTATGTTAGGAATGGCTGGTATTATGGATCCGCCAAGGGAAGAGGCAATTGATGCAGTTCGCGAATGTAAACGAGCTGGTATTCGTGTCAAAATGATTACCGGCGACCATAAAGAAACAGCTGTTGCGATAGCTAAGGAAATGAAAATTACTGATCATGATGAGGTGATTGAGGGCAGAGAGTTAGATAAGATGGATCAGCAGGAATTACAAGACGTTGTTAGTGAGGTTGATGTTTTTGCCCGAACCAGCCCAGAGAACAAGCTCAAATTAGTTAAAGCCTTACAAGCAAATGAGCAAGTTATTGCGATGACAGGTGATGGTGTCAATGATGCCCCAGCACTAAAACGTGCTGATATAGGAGTGGCAATGGGAATAAAGGGAACAGAGGTAGCTAAAGAAGCTTCTAAAATGGTGCTAGTCGATGATAATTTTCGAACGATTGTCAATGCTGTTCGTGAAGGTCGACGTGTGTATGATAACTTGAAAAAAACGATCCTTTTTATTTTACCGACAAATGGGGCCGAGGCCTTTCTTGTGATGTCAGCTCTACTTTTAGGACTTCAAATGCCAATGACACCTGTACAAATTTTATACGTAAATATGATAACAGCAATTACGGTTTCTTTCGCATTAGCGTTTGAAAAACTAGAGGTGGGAACAATGGATCGTCCACCTCGAAGGACCAATGCTCGTTTACTAAGTAACTACTATATTTTCCGAATTGTTTTAGTCTCGCTTTTGGTTGGCTTGCCAATCATGCTGATGAATTCATATATGTTGGCAAATCCAGATGTTTACACGATGGCTGAGGTAAATACCGTTACATTACAGGCGATTGTCTTTTCACAGCTTTTCCATATGTTCAATGTGAGGAATGAACGCCGTTTTGCCTTCAATAAAGACTTTTTCACTAATAAAGTGGCTTTTATTGTTTCCGGAATTTTAATCGTTGTTCAGTTAGCCATTACCTATATTCCTTTCTTCCATTCAGTATTAGGTTTATCTCCTATCGGAGCACAGTATTGGTTATTCCCTATTTTACTTGGCATAGCTGTCTTTATTATTGTGGAATGTGAAAAGTACATCACGAATAAAGTACTAAAGGTTAATCAGGTTGACTAAGATGTCCTAATAAAATGGAAAAGTTAGGTTTTCTAGAACGTCTCAAATTGCTTGTTATGATATTGAAGCGAACTCAATTTATTGAAAAGATTTAGACTTTCAAGCTCGTTTTATTTCGTAAAATAGATCTTTACGTTCTCAGTATATAAAAAAGCTTGTAGAGAAAACAAGGTATGTTTTCTCTACAAGCTGATATAAGGATTGTTATGGCTTTATTGACTAATATCTCATTATGAATCGAGTACTTGATTCATAATGATTATTCGTTATTTTGGTTATCTGGATCATCAACGAGTGCGTCATCTTGAACTGTTGATGTGATCACTTCATTGATATTATGTTCAGTTTCTGCCTTTTTAACAACTTTGCCCACCGTTCGTTCTAGATCATATTCGTCTTTTAAACCGATATAAATCGAATAAGTCATTACAATGAGTATAGCTGTAAAAGGTAAGCCAGTGGCGATAGTTGCTGTTTGTGTAGCCGTTAGTCCGCCTCCTATTAAAAGTGCGATGGCGACAAGCCCTTCCATGATTGCCCAGAAAAGGCGTTGAAAAGTAGGTGTTTCTAATTTTCCACCAGATGATAAATGGTCAACAACTAATGATCCTGAGTCTGATGAGGTCACAAAGAAGACAACAACCAAGATAATACCCACGACAGATAGTATGTTTGAAAGAGGGAGATTTTCAACCATAGCAAACATAGCGAGCGCTTCGTCTAGTTTGACAACTTCGCTCAAATTACCGATTCCATTCAGTTGTTGAAAAAGGGCTGTTCCGCCAAGTACACTCATAAATAAGAAGGAAACAAGTGTCGGAATAGCAATGACCCCAACGATAAATTCTCTTACTGTTCGTCCTTTAGAAATTCGTGCGATAAACATGCCGACAAAAGGTGACCACGAAATCCACCATGCCCAATAGAAGATGGTCCACCCACCTTGCCAATTGGAATCTCGAAATGTTTCTGCCCACATGCTCATTTCCATGAAGTTAGCAATATAATTCCCGATACTTTGCGTGAAGCCGCTCATAATATAAACAGTAGGACCAACGATTAAGATAAACAGCATGAAAATGCCAGCTAATATCATATTGATTTCACTTAAACGTTTAACACCACCATCGAGTCCTAATAGCACGGAAATAGTTGCAAAACCGGTAATAATAATAACTAAGATGACCTGTGTTGGCGTACTTATACTAATATCAAAGAGGTGATTTAAACCTGCATTGACTTGGGCAACGCCAAGACCGAGTGAGGTAGCTAATCCCATTAAAGTTGCTAATACAGATAGAATATCTATTAAATTACCCCAAAAACCATAAATTTTGTTTCCTATTAATGGATAAAAAACGGATCGTATGGTTAATGGTAATCCTTTGTTAAAAGCGAAAAAGGACAAGCCTAAGCCGACAATAGCGTAAATGGCCCAAGGATGAATCCCCCAATGGAAAAAGGTTGACGTCATAGCGGATTGAGCAGTTGCAGGAGTATTCCCCGGTGCAATATTAAACATTGGCGATGGATTTCCCAAGTGCGAAATAGGCTCAGCTACACTCCAAAATACAAGTCCAATCCCCATTCCTGCACTTAGTAACATCGCATACCAAGCAAATCTGGAAAATTCCGGTCTAGATCCTTTGCCTCCAATCACGATCTTTCCAAATCGACTAAAGGCAAAATAGAAGGCTGCAATTATAAAGATATTTACAGAAAAAATCATAATCCAGCCCGTATAATTTGTAACAATATCTAATAAATAGCTAAATAAGCTGCTTGCTTGCTGTGGGAAGGACATGATCAAGGTAATGAAAATAATCAAGATAATAGCAGATGGAATCGTTACTTGGGGGTGTAAGTCGAATCCAAATTTAGTCCAATTACGCTCTCCAACTTTTTCTCTTCCTTCTTCGTCAAAAAGTGAAACAGTTGGAATGATTTGTAATCCCTTGAAAGGTTCTCTTTCCTTAATTGCCTTTTTTCTTGCTTCATCTTCGATCTTTTTTAATTTTTTTGCTAAAGCTTTTTGTTCAGCAATAACTTTCTTGTCTTTTTTGTCCATAATACCCTGCCTTTTTTGATAAATTAACGTTTTTAAACTCTTTAATAGTTTGTACAATTGTATAGTAAGTAAACTGAGTGATTATTGAATTTGACTATCTGATTTGCTATTTTTAGTCATATTTCCCCTCCAAATAATTTGCCCGTCTTTTATCATAAAAAACTTTCAGGTAAATTGCAAAGATAAATCATTAATTTCAGTGATTTATCACATATTATAAAAACAAATTTGCAATGGGTGATAAGAAAACGCAGACTAAAGTTGTCACATGACATGATGAATCATAACTTTTCGCTTCAGATCGTAGCTTTTAGTTACCTGTTTTTTTTTCTAATAAAGATGAGTATTGGTGGTTTTTACAGTTATTAAAATACCTCCGATTTGAAATGGACAGATGAATCTCAAGTGAAAATGCCTAAAGAACAAATTAGCACAGTACTAAATCCCTTAGATTGTACGAGGTTATACATTTGTGACATTAGAGTTGGCGAAGATGGGTTTGATCTCAGATCATGGTTGAGAAACCATAAAAGGAATGTAGTTAAAAGTCAACCCCAAAAGAGGCACATTATAAAGTTGTGACATGTTTGAAGTCAATGAGTTGCTATTTTTGTTGAAAATATGTTTTATATTTTCAAAAGAATTCTCTTTCTAATTTAGTTACGTTATACTATTAGTTGGAGAATTTTTTTGCTTAGAAAGTGGAAATTTGAAAGTTCTCAAGTATAGTAAAATAATACGTTTACTTAAGAGATGAGTTTTTTAAGAGGGAAGGTCGTTAGATGTTAGAACAACAAAATAATATTATTAGAATTGAGCAAGATGGTAAGGAATATATTTTAATTGGAACGGCACATGTCTCTAAGTACAGTGCCGAAGAAGTAAAAGAAGTGATTGATCAGGAACAACCAGATTCTGTTTGTATTGAGTTGGATCAGCAACGCTATCAAGCGATGATGGACGGCAATAGATGGAAGGATACTGATATTTTCAAGGTTATTAAAGATAAAAAGGCTACCTTATTGCTAATGAATCTGGCGATTTCATCGTTTCAAAAAAGAATTGCAAAACAATTCAATATCGAAGCGGGTCAAGAAATGCTACAAGGAATTAAATCAGCAGAGGAGAATGGAGCTGAGCTTGTTCTTGCTGATCGCAACATCCAAGTTACCTTTGCGCGTATTTGGGGTGGCGTTGGCTTTAAAGGAAAAATGATGCTGCTAACACAGGTGATGGCAGGTATTTTCTCGAAGGAGTCGATCACTGAGGAAGAATTAGAGAAGATGAAAAATCAAGATTCAATCGACTCCATTTTAAGTGAGTTTACCGAATATTTCCCACGGTTAAAAAAGCCATTAGTCGATGAAAGGGATCAATATTTGGCAGAAAAAATTAAGCGTGCCCCTGGTAAAAAAATTGTCGCTGTACTTGGCGCTGCCCATGTTCCAGGTATTACTAAGGAAATAGGCAAAACCCACAATTTGAAGCAGTTAAACAAGGTCCCGCCAAAATCAAAATGGCCAAAACGGATTGGCTGGATCATTCCAATAGCCATTGTTATCATGATTATTGCGACTTTTATATTAAATCCAGATGCAGGCTGGCGACAAATGCAAAGCTGGTTAATTTGGAATGGGACCCTATCAGCATTAGGAACATTAATTGCTTTTGGTCATCCACTAGCTATTTTAACAGTTTTTATTGCTGCCCCGATCACTTCATTGAATCCGATTATGGCTGCGGGTTTCTTTGCAGGTTTTGTCCAAGCTTACTTTAATAAGCCGCAAGTAGGTGATTTTGAACAATTAAATGAAGATGTCTATTCGGTTAAAGGTTTTTGGCGAAATAAAGTCACTCGTGTTTTGTTGGTTATTTTGTTAGCTAATTTAGGAAGTACATTAGGAACTCTTATTGCTGGAACAGACATTGCTAGATTGTTTATTGATAGTTTGACTTAATTTATAGCGAGGACGATCTTAGGTGTATAGAATTTTATAAGGCACCCTTAGAGTTATAAAGAAGGCTTAACTCTAGGGTGTTTATATGAGTATTAGCAGTGCTTCCATGTAGAGGAAAAGTAATTGTTCATTATAAAAGTAAAATCGATAGAATCTTTTAATAAAGAAATCATCTTAGTAATGATTGATTTGATAACCATAGTTGCTGTCCAATAACTTGGTTGTCAGACGATAATTATGGGAAGGGTCTCCATTTCATGTCTTAAATTGATTAGAGCACAGAGACCAAGAAAGATGAAATTCATTTAACTAAATGATTAAGGTAAACAAAATTTCAATCGTTTGTATTCAAGTCATGCTTTCGCTTGGAGATATAGATTATTTAGGTTAAATCAATCTTTTCCAACCTTTTTTAAATGCTACTCTGAAAGGAGGCAGTTTTATGATACGCGTTGCAATAGTTGAAGACGACGATAAATATAAAGAGCAGTTAATCAAATTTTTGCAAAGATATGAGCAAGAAAAAGATGAACAGATTGAAATAGTAACGTATTCAGATGGTGATGGAATCGTTGAAAACTATAAGGCACAATTTGATATCATATTAATGGATATCCAAATGAGTTTTATGGATGGCATGTCTGCGGCAGAAGAGATAAGGAAAGCGGATGCTGAAGTGGTTATTATTTTTATTACCAATATGCCACAGTATGCGATTAAAGGATATGCTGTTGATGCCTTGGATTATGTTTTAAAACCAATTTCATATTTTCAATTCTCAGAGCGCTTGAATCGTGCGATTGACAGAATGAAAAAAAGAGAAACCCACCATATTACGATAAAAGTAAAAGGCGGGGTTATTCGCTTTGACATTTCTGATATCTATTTTATCGAAAGCCAAGGGCATGATCTTCTTTTTCATACTAAAAAAGGAGATTATATGGGAACAGGAACAATGAAGGAACTAGAAGAGCAATTAGCTAGTGTTCATTTTTATCGGGGCCATCGAGGTTATTTGATAAATTTACAACATGTAGAAGGTATGAACGATAGCAATGCTGTAGTCGGCGGAGAGGAAATTCTGATCAGCCGTTCTAAGAAGAAGGGATTTATGAAAGCTTTGGCCAATTACTGGGGTGAGGTGATTAAATGAATGATGTACTTCCTGATATCCCCCGGATATATACAGCCTTAGCTGAGTGGATTGCTTGTATGATTTACATTTCAATCTTAAGCAAGCGTTTAAAGCGATCGAATCTAATTATTTTTTCTAGTATAGCTCTGGTTGTCCAAATGACCTTTTTAGCCATAACCAAAAATTTACCGATTATTTTTTGGATTCCAAGTATGATTGTGGCAGTTGTATTGATGTTTTTCTTCATTTATAAAAGCACTTATTTAAATTTTTTGGATGCAGGTTATTTTACGGTTAAAGCATTTGTTGTAGCAGAGCTAGTCGCATCATTTCAATGGCAGCTACACTTCTTTTTTTGGAGTAGTGGATATACGGGTTCATTAACAGAAATCCTTCTATTAATTTCTGTTTATGGGGTTGCATTTGCCACCATTTGGTTTTTAGAAAAAAGACATATACCAGGCGATGGTGTGATGAATATCAGACAGCTTGAATTATTGTCCGTTGTTGTTATTGGTATAGCGGTTTTTGGAATTAGTAATTTAAGTTTTGTTACATCTGAGACACCTTTTAGTGGGCAGTATGCTCAAGAGATCCTTAATATTCGAACTTTAGTAGACTTGGGTGGTTTTGCTATCCTACATGCGTATCATCTCCAATTATCTGATTTAAGGATCAAACACGAATTAAAAGCTGTACAATATATTCTTCAAAATCAATACACACAATATCAACAATCCAAGGAAAGCATTGAAATGATCAATTATAAATACCATGATTTAAAGAATCAGATTATTGCTCTTAGAGCAGAAGAAGATCCAGATAAAAGAAATGCGTATTTAACACAGATGGAAGATGACATCAAATCTTATGAAGCACAGAATAAGACAGGAAACCATGTGTTGGATACATTACTTACAAGTAAAAATATGTATTGTATAAAGAATGGTATTACGTTAACATCTGTAGCAAATGGAGAATTGCTTAATGGTATGGATATCATAGATATTACAACAATTTTTGGAAATGCATTAGACAATGCGATAGAATATGAAAAACAAATTGAAGATGAAGAAAAAAGGTTAATTCATGTTTCTGTATTTTCTAAAAAGGGATTTGTAATGATTCGAATAGAAAATTACTTTGAGGGTGATTTAAAGCTTGAAGGCGAATTACCGAAAACAACAAAGCGAGATACAAATTTCCATGGTTATGGATTGAAAAGTATTCAATATGCTGTGCAGAAGTATGATGGTGTGGTCAATGTGAATCAAAAGGATAATTGGTTTGAGTTAGAGATTTTAATGCCGAAGTTGACCAAATGAAAGATTTAAAGATGAAAAACTAATGTTACTTATTTGGGTTCTACGTCAAGTAACGTTGGTGAGGAATTTTAGCCAACATATATTTAGTTGTTTATCACGAATCAAAGTAGACGTTAGGCTGCTTTGATTCGTGATTCTTTTTGTTTATTATTTAATGACTTTGTTTCGATTGCTTTGAATTTGAAATGGATCATAATGCGTTTTTTATAATTATAAAAGTTCCGATAGCCATACGCTACTTTACTTAGTACCTTAATCTTGTTGTTTATTCCTTCCATTCGACCATTATTATATGGATACGTAAAACTATTCTTGATATAAGGGAGATGCTTTCTTAACGTCTTTAAGCTTGTTCTCATGTGACTAGAGATAAGAGAAGAGCTTCGCTCTTTTAATACACTTTCTAATCCTTTAAAAAGGTTCATGTCAATCGCCTTTAATAAACGTTGATAAAGTTCATCATTTGCTTTTAACTCAGGATCATAGTTTAACATTTCTTCAACAATACTTTTCTCTAGCCGTTGCCCAAACAAAGAATAATATTTGTCATTTGTAGAAGATCGTTTCCTTTCACTTTTTAATATGAGCTTCCAGTATCGCTTTAGCCGACGGTATTTTTTCATGTCCTCACGATTTGATGTCTTGAATCGATTCATGATTTTCACACGTGTTTTATTCATTGATCGATTCATCAATTGAACTAAGTGAAAACGGTCAATGATAATCTCAGCCCGAGGGAAAATCTCTTGAATGACATGAACATAGCTAGCGTTCATATCAATGGTGATTGTTTTGACATGTCGACGGTCATTAAGGCTATAGTTGGCGATAAAATGATTTTTTATCACACGGCTTGTACGCGCTTCTAAAATGTCTAAAATATCACCTGTTTCAGTATTAATATATTCAAAGGCCATCAATCCTTTTGCCTATTTAAATTCATCAAATGATAAATTTTCGGGTAATGCCTGGTGATGGTGCTTGATGGATGGTGCTGTTTTATCAATCTCTCGTTGAGCAGTGTGCCAAGATACAGAACAATCTCTAGAAAGTGAGTTTATAGACTGTGCTTCACCGCTTTTCAAAATAATCATCGCCTTTGATTGATTTGAAATATGACAGCTTGTTTCAACAATTGAGGTTTTAGCTGTAAAACTACTCCGACACGCTTTACAGAAAAAACGCTGTTTCTTTAGTTTAAGAAAGGTTAATGAGGTACCCGCCATTGGCAAGGTAATCCTAGATGTTTGTTTCCCATTTCTAATCACGACGTAGTTTTCATTCTTGATCCCACACTTTTCACAATGTGTTGGGTCATAAGTCAATTCACCACTAATAAATTTACACGGCTTCCCGTTGTATTCACCGAGTGTCACACAACCAGGTGAAAAAGTTATATTTTCATCTTGAACATCGATCAGAAAGCTTATATCATTACAAGTAGACAAGTGAGTTCCCTCCCAGGATTATGGTTTTAGTCGACTTCAATTCTAAAGGGAAACTCACTTGTTTTCTATATTTAAATTTAAAAATATGAATCATCCATCACAAATTGATCTGCGACAAATCGGACGATTTGATGATTAGCAGTTAGCCGAACCGTAGACTCCTATGGGAACAGCACGCGTCCGAAGATCCGCTAAGAAAAGCTTTTTAAGCTTTTCTTAGCTAGCTGAGGTCGTGCCCATGGAACGCGAAGGTTCGGCTAACTGCGGGTTTATAACGTGAGTTATAAATGAGACAAATCATAAAATATTTAAATAAAAATATAGCGTCAATGAGTTCTGTTTTTTTACTCACCAACGCTATATATTGTACAACCCTTATTTGGCTTGGTTATATGAAACTCATATAATCAAGTCATTTTTTTACTATAATTTCATAATAAAATTGCAGTTCATGCAGAAAATTATACAGTCCATGAATACAAAGAATATAAAAAAATAAAAGTGTTACCATATTAATTATTAAAGATAAACAAAGCTAAGAAATTGCAAAGAATAGAAACCTAATAATTGTATATTAGGCTATCTTTCAAACATAATGAATGCCTTTACATTTTGTGTGTAAACTCGAAAGTCTGTCTTACTTTTAGCTATAGACATTTAATAATAAGCTAAGTATGAGAAGAACCTTGCATTAATTGAAGGGTCGATTTACTTTCATAAGTAGTGAAGAAATGAGTTAGTATTATGTAATCCCTTACGGACTAATACGAATATAAAGGTTCATTAATTAAAACTAATAATATTACTATTATTTAAGACAGATTAATAGAGATTTTCCTAGTACTTATACTATGAAAGGAGGTATAAGAAGGATAAATCTAATTTTGTAATGTAACGCATTTATCATTAATTAAAAACTAAATAATTAATTTTTTTTATAAAAAAAGAACTGAGGAGGGGAAAAATGCTAGAAATTAATATGCAAGATGTTCTAGCAGTCCTAGACCTTATTATACCATATTTGATAGGTCTTGGTGTTGTGCTACTGCTTGCTATAGTTACTATCATTGCAGCTAGAAAATTATCAAATCGAAAAAAATTCATGGTACGAAGTCAATCAGGGATCGCCATTTTTTTAGCAGTAATCATTTCACTTAATCTTATCGCTTATGGGCCGATGTCAACATTACTCGCATTAGCTTCGGGGGAAGGATCAATTAGTGAGGAATCTGGAGAAAGAGCAGAAGAATTAGGTGAAGAAATTGCTGCAGAAGGTATTGTCTTATTGGAGAATGATGATGATCTATTACCAATCGAAGGTGATTCTAATTTAAATGTTTTTGGTTGGTCATCCACAAACCCTGTGTATGGTGGAGGTGGTTCCGGTGCTCTTTCTGGAACTTATGAAACAGTCAGCTTATTAGATGGTTTAAATAATGCTGGTCTTAATGTAAATGAGGAATTATCTGAATTTTATACTGCTTATGAAGATACGCGACCAGCGGTAGAAATTCAGGAACAAGATTGGACGCTACCAGAACCTCCAACAGATACCTATAGTGAGGAAATGCTAGAAAATGCAAGAGAGTTTTCCGATCAGGCAATGGTCGTTATTTCACGATCTAGTTCAGAAGAAACTGATCTGGCTCTTGATGCAAGCACAATTGAAATGGATAACAATTCTGACTCTTATAGTGAATTTGAAGATGGCATGCATTATCTAGAATTGACTCAAAGTGAGCAAGATATGCTGGATTTAGTCACATCGAATTTTGATGATGTTATTCTTGTTTACAATGGAGCAAATCCTTTAGAAATGGGTTTTGTTGAAGAATATGAAGAGGTTAAGAGTGTTCTTTGGTCTCCAGGTCCAGGACAAACAGGATTTAACTCCTTAGGACAAATTGTCACTGGTGAGGTTAATCCTTCAGGAAGAACTGCGGACACTTTTGCTTATGATTTAACAACGACTCCTTACTATAATAATTTTGGCGACTTCGCTTATGATAATGTAGATGAGTTTGCAGTTGAAGGCGATGACCACTGGGGTCAAACTCCAACTTTTGTTAATTATGTTGAGGGGATTTATGTAGGTTATCGTTTCTATGAAACTGCAGCTGAAGAAGGTTTGATCGATTATAACGACACTGTTCAATACCCATTTGGCTATGGTTTGTCATATTCCACATTTGCACAAGAATTGGGAGAAATAAATGAAGATGGGAATGGCAATTTAACAGTGGATGTAACCGTAACAAATACAGGTGATACAGCTGGGAAAGAAGTTGTCCAACTCTATTATACGCCGCCTTATACAAATGGTGGTCTTGAAAAATCAGCTGTTAACTTAATTGCTTTTGATAAGACTGATGTAATTGAACCAGGTTCCTCTCAAACGGTAACACTCAGCTTTAATATAGAAGACATGGCTTCCTATGATACTAGTGGGGACGGTGCATATGTACTTGAGGAAGGTGATTATGACATTTCGCTAAGAGCTAATTCAAATGAAGTTGTCAGTGAACTAACCTATACCTTAGATGAGACGATAACTTATGGAGGAGATAATAGTCGTTCAACAGATGAAGTAACGGCTACGAATCAGTTTGAACATGCTGAAGGTGATATTGAATACTTATCTCGTGAAAATGGTTTTGCAAATTATGATGATGTAACAGCACCGCCAAGTACAATGTCAATGAGTGATGAAGCAAAATCAATGTTTATTAACGATACAACTTATAATGTGAGTGAGGACAACGATCCTGATGCTGAAATGCCTGTAACAGGTGCTGATAACGGTATGGAATTATTAGAGTTACGTGGAGCTGATTATGATGATGAAGCTTGGGAACCATTACTTGATCAACTAACAGTTGAAGAGATGTCAAGACTCATAGTCCTCGGAGGATTCCAGACTCAAGAAATTGATTCTGTAGGTAAAGTCGCAACCCTTGATGTTGATGGCCCAGCGTCTTTAAATAATAACTTTACAGGTGTTGGATCCATTGGATTGCCTGTTGCTCTAATGCTGGCAAATACTTGGAGCGAGGAATTGGCTTATGCATATGGAGATAGTATGGGTGAGATGGCTGTGGAAATGGGTGTGTCAGGTTGGTATGCACCTGGATCGAACCTGCATCGAGCAGCATTTGGTGGTCGTAACTTTGAATATTATTCTGAAGACCCTTTACTTTCTGGAAAAATAGGAGCTAATGCTGTTGAGGCTATAGGGAATTATGGTGTGCATTCCTATATTAAGCATTTTGCATTAAATGAACAAGAAACAAATCGGAACATTATGATAACAACATGGTCAGATGAACAGGCTATTCGAGAAATTTATTTGCCATCTTTTGAATTACCCATAAAAGAAGGTGGAACTACCGGAGTCATGTCCTCCTTTAACTATATTGGACCAGAGTGGGCAGGCGCTTCTGACGCACTATTAAACACTGTTCTTCGTGATGAGTGGGGCTTTCGTGGAACGGTTCTAACTGATTACTTTATGAATATTTGGGGTTACATGGACACTGATATAATGATTCGGAATGGTGGAGACCTTGCCCTTGTTGCTTTTGAAGCTCCTGGAATTGACTTAGATGATACGGAAAGTGCTACAGCAGTACAGGCAATGCGTCAAGCCTCTAAGAATATTTTATATACTACAGTTAACAGCAATGCTTATAGTGATGATCTTCTTGATCAAGGTATGCTTTCATGGGAGAAAGTGGCTATTATCATTAATGTTATAGCAGCAGGTATTGTTATCGTTCTTGAAGTATTGACTTTTAGAAAAGCAAAAAACATCCCCTTGAAAGAAGAAAGTTAAGCTTCGAAAACACATAACAGTAATAAAAATAACAAATTATAAAAGATTTGGCGGTACACAATTTTAGTACCGCCCAAAATTACAAAAAGGGGAATTTACACATGAAACATAAAGATATAATCGATCAAATGACCCTAGAAGAAAAAGCATCGTTAATGTCAGGTAAAGATTTCTGGCAAACGATGGATATTGGGCGTCTTGGTATTAAGAGTATCTTTCTTGCTGATGGACCACATGGTATTCGGAAACAAGCTGCAGCAGCAGACCATTTAGGGCTAAATCCAAGTATTCCAGCCACTAGTTTTCCAACAGCTGCGACAGTCGCTAATAGTTGGAATATGAAATTAGGAAGAAAAATGGGTGAATATTTAGGTGAGGAAGCTATTGTACAGAAAGTAAATGTGCTTCTTGGACCAGGGATTAATATGAAGAGAAACCCTTTAGCAGGAAGAAACTTCGAATATTTCAGTGAAGATCCTTATCTTGCGGGGAAAATGGCCAGTAGTATGATTAAAGGAATTCAGTCCCAAGGTATTTCTGCTTGTGTTAAACACTTTGCGGTAAACAGTCAAGAAGAAAGACGGATGTCAATTGATACGATAGTCGATGAAAGAACACTACGTGAAATCTATTTAACTGCATTTGAGATTGTTGTAAAAGAAAGCCAAACCAAAACACTTATGTCTTCTTATAATCTGTTAAATGGGACTTATACGAATGAAAATACACATTTAATGCGAGATATTCTTCGTGATGAATGGAATTACGATGGAGTAGTTGTCACGGATTGGGGTGGCAGTAACGATCGTGTAGCAGGTCTTAAAGCTGGAAATGAACTAGAAATGCCGACGACTGCTGGAGAAACAAATAAAGACATTATTCAAGCGGTTAAAAGTGGAAAAATTAAAGAGCAAGTATTAGATGAGAATGTTGATCGATTACTTGAGCTTAATTTTATAACTGAAGAAGCATTTGAACATCCCAAAAAGCAATTTGATATGGAAGGACATCACCAACTTGCACAAAAAGTTGCAGAAGAATCGATTGTTCTGTTAAAGAATGAAGATAACCTATTACCGTTAAAAAAGGATAAAAAGGTTGCTGTTATTGGGGAATTTGCTAGAGAAGCTCGTTATCAAGGTGCAGGTTCATCGATAGTAAATCCAACTAAATTAGAAAACACACTTGAACTCTTAGCTGAATCAGGTATTAATAATATCGGATTTGAACAAGGTTTTAATCGCTATGGTAAGAAGAGTCAAAGAAAAATAGACAAAGCATGTGCCCTTGCTAAAGATGCAGATGTGGTTCTTTTATATATCGGACTTGATGAAGTGACCGAGGCTGAAGGATTGGATCGAGAGAATATAAAGTTACCAGAAAATCAAATTGATCTATTAAATGCTTTATATGAAATCAATCCAAATATTGTTGCCATTCTCTCTAGTGGAGCAGTTGTAGAAATGCCATGGATTGATAAGGTCAAAGGATTAGTACATGGTTACTTAAGTGGGCAGGCAGGTGCAAAAGCCATTCTTCGGGTGTTAACGGGTGATATAAATCCATCAGGAAAATTAGCCGAATCCTATCCACTTCATTACGAAGATACACCTGCACATCATTATTTTCCTGGTAAAGAAGTTAGCGTTGAACATAGAGAGGGTATATTCATTGGCTATCGCTATTATGATACAGCGAATGTAAATGTTCTATTTCCATTTGGCTATGGATTAAGTTATACCACTTTTGCCTATTCAAATATCGAAGTTGATCAAGAGGGCGTCACATTTAACATAACCAATACAGGGTCTAGAGCCGGAGCAGAAATTGCTCAATTATATGTTGGAACTCAATCAGATTTAATATTCAGACCGAAAAAAGAATTAAAAGGGTTTAATAAGGTTTATTTACAGCCAGGTGAAACGAAAACGATAACCATCCCATTTGATGATAAAACATTTCGCTATTTCAATGTGAAAACAAATCAATGGGAAATTGAAGAAGCGGATTATGAAATTATGATCGGCGCATCAAGTGCAGATATTCAATTAAATAGCACATTATTTGTTGAAGGTTCAGGAGCCCCCCTTCCATATGAAAAGAATAAACTCCCATCTTATTATTCTGGAAAAATAAATAATGTAAGCTTAGAGGAATTTGAAACTTTATTAGAGAGAAAAGTACCAGATTCAAGATGGGATCGATCAAAACCACTTGGATATAACGATACAATCGCCCAATGTCAGTATGCAAAAGGTGGATTTGCTAGGTTTGCATTTAAACTAATTAAATTTTCACATTGGTTTTTGAGGAAAATTGGCAAACGATCGACGGCTAACCTAATCATGATGTCTGTTTACCATATGCCATTTAGGGGCATGGCCAGAATGACTGGCGGCATGATGAATATGCCAATGTTAGATGGAATCTTAATGATTGTAAATGGGCACTTCTTTAAGGGTGCAAAACATGTGTTAAGTGAAAGAAGACAGATGTTAAAAGCCGCTAAAGGGAACAATTAACACTTTTCTATGCGGTAAAGGAGGGGTAAAATGAATAGTAAAGTAGAAAAGACAGCTAATCGAAAATTCAAACAGCCTAAATTTTGGATTAATTTCAAGGAAAACCATCCTCATATTGCTCAATTTTTAGTTTTCTTTTTGCTAAGTAATGGGGTTACTGTACTGCAGCTAGTGCTAATGCCTATCTTTAAAAGTATATTTGCTAATACAGCATTAGTAACTACTAATTTTCAATTTTTACAATTTGGCCAAAACCTTGACGGTTCTGCTTATTATGTGTTTGATTATGCTGCTGGTGCATTATCTGAAGGTGGCGGAGGAGGACTTGCCTACTTTCTGGCCGTTCAAATCACAATAGCGATTGCGCAGGTTATTAACTTTTTTGCGCAAAGAAGCATTACATTTAAATCAAACAGTAACATATGGACAGCAGCGTTTTGGTATTTAGTAGCTTATATTCTCATAACAATCGGTGCTGCAGTGGCTCAAGGATTTTATAAAGTGCCAATCTATAACTTGTTAATGAATACATGGGGAATGGGATCATTAGGAGAAACAACAGCTGATGTGATCACAATGATTATTAATAGTGCCATATCATTCTGGGTGTTCTTCCCTATATTTAAGATTATATTTAAACAGGTGCCTGAAGAAGAGGCAAAGTAAAGGTAGTGTGAAAAATGAAATTATTATCAGTAGTTATACCTTGCTATAATTCACAAGATTATATGGAATATTGTATCGAATCTCTTTTGCCCGGCGGAGAGGACGTTGAATTATTGATCGTGAATGATGGTTCTTCTGATAATACGGCAAAAATTGCGGATAAATATGCAATAAGATATCCTTCCATTGTCCGTGTCGTCCACCAGAAAAATGGTGGACACGGTGAAGCTGTAAATGCAGGAATTAGGAATGCATCCGGCTTTTACCTGAAAGTCGTAGATAGTGATGACTGGGTGGATGTAAGAGCATATCTAAAAATCATAAAGATATTAAAAAAATTTGTTACTGAAAAGCAAACAGTAGATATGCTTATTAGTAATTTCACCTATGAAAAAGAGGATAAAAAATACAAGAAGGTTATGAAATATGAAAATGTTCTCCCAGTAGATAAGATATTTACTTGGGAGGATATTAAGCCGTTTCGCAGAGGTCAATATCTGTTAATGCATTCCCTTATTTACAGAACAGAGTTATTAAAAAATTGCGGGTTAGTACTGCCAAAACATACTTTTTATGTTGATAATCTATTTGTATTTGTTCCGCTTAAACATGTGAAAACAATGTACTATATCAATCTTGAATTTTATAGATACTTTATCGGCAGGGAAGATCAGTCTGTTCATGAAAGTGTCATGATTAAAAGAATTGATCAACAGATTAAAGTTAACAAACAAATGATAGATGATTTAGAATTAGAAAATATAACTAGTCCGAAGCTCAGACAGTATTTGCTTCATCAACTTGAAATTGTCACAGTCGTTTCGTCTATTTTGTTGATAAAATCAGGAACAACAGAAAATCTCCAAAAGAAAAAAGAGCTATGGAAATATATGAGGGAAAAAGATCAAGAATTGTATCGTGAAATTCGATATGGAATGATTGGAATATTACTCAACTTACCTGGAAGGTTTGGCAGAAGTATTTCTGTAGGGGGATATAAAATATCACAAAGATTTATCGGATTTAATTGATCAATTGTAAATATTAAAAAATAGCTTTCCATGAAAAATCATAGAAAGCTATTTTTTTGATTTTAATTCTAGCAAATAAGAAGTGTATAGAGCTAAAAGTACTGAGGAAATAAATTATAGAATAGCTTGGATGGAGTAAATGAAAGTTTACTGATTTTAGTTGTTGACATAAAATGAGGCTTTTAAAGGGTATTTCGAACCCCCCAAATTAATCTTCTATATTTTTATCGTAGAATCTAAATAATTGATAGCTTTATTTTTAAGGAGCCATTTTTTCTTAAATTCAATTGTAAATAGATTTGACTTTCTGAACTATTCTGTACTGTGAGGCACTCTAAAGAAGGGATAGATCCATCCACTTATATATCAATTATTTCACTATACCTTTATCTTCCCGCTGTTCCTTAAATACAATTATAAGTTTTCTGGTTTATTAATGGCCATCAATTAAAAGAAGGTAGCCGTATGATTATTTTACGGCTACCACATTACTTTATTGATTCTCAATAAGTTTAAAATCATTGTAAACGTGTAAGGTAATTAACTCTTTATGAGACGGAAGAGTTATCCCGAGTAGTAACTAAATTGCTTTTGAGCTTGTTGTATTTTCTAAAAGTCAATACTTCTAGCAAAATGATGACTCCAAGAACTACAACGTCAACAACGATTGCAATAATTTGCCAAGTTGGCATCCCCATACTTAAAGCTTCGTCACTATATGCATAACTATTTACAGTTGTATAAAGAATATTTTTAGAAGCTGTACGCATATTTTTCACGACAGATGGGTTATCAGTATTTTCCATCATATTTGCCCCAACATCGTACGTAGCTAACGAAATATCACCACCATTTGGAACCATCATATTGGCATCCATATATCCATAACCGGAGAAATAGTCAGTTAGAACCATTCCGCGAAAGCCCCACTCATCACGAAGAACCGTGTTTAACAGTGTGTCAGAGGCCCCAGCCCATATGGGTCCGATATAGTTGAAGGAAGACATAATTCCTTGTGCACCACCGTCTTTGACTGCAATTTCAAATGGTTTTAAGTAAATTTCTCGAATAGCTTGTTCGTTTGACCATGTAGCAAGCATTTGATTTCTATTCTCTTCTTGATCGTTCATGGCATAGTGTTTGAGGTAAGAATACACACCATGTTCTTTTGCACCTAAGACTGCCTGAGCAGCCATTTTTCCAGATAACACGGCATCCTCGGAATAATATTCAAAGTTACGACCGGAAAATGCGGAACGGTGAATATTCATCGCCGGAGCATACCAGCCAGAAACACCCATTTCAACGGCCATTTCACCAATGCTGTCACCAAATGCATGAGCTAAATCTACGTTCCAGCTATTAGCCATCATCACTGCACTAGGGAGTCCAGCTGATCCAACACCTGTAAAGTTATTATTAATGGAAGCCGGCCCATCTAAGTCGACAGTGGCTACTTTGCCCACCGATTTTACTGCTGGGGTTTGGTAACCCCCGTAAGCAATAAGATCAACCATATCACCGGTAGACAGTTGATCCAATAAGGGCTCCCATGCTGGATCATCATAATCAAGTCCACGCATTTCTACTAAATCGATGCCATTGTTAGCCTCCGTTGTTGGCATTTCATCAGATTCATCAAAGAACTCGGAAAAATCAAAATTTGTTTCGTTTCGGAACATACTTAGACTTTCTTCAGGCATTTCATAATCATCAGGAGCTGCCGTTGCTTCCTCATAATTTTCAAAACCATTTTCACGGGACAGATAGGTTATATCCCCTTCGGCAAAATCAAATTGATTTGTTACCGGGATTTCGTCTGTTGAGCGTTGCTCATAGACAACCGTTTCATCTTGTGTAAATTCAGCCTCATCTATAACGGTATGAGAGTCTGACCGAATAGATAATGTATAGTCGCCTTCTTCAAAGACATAGGCGGCTTCATTTTCATAATCATAAGATGCCATGTCTTCTTTGGTTAAGGTAAGGTTAAGCGTTTCAGAAGCCCCAGGTTCTAGTACATCTGTTTTCTCAAAAGCTACTAAGTTAACTTCTGATTTTTCAATACCGCCATCCGTATAAGGGGGGGTAAAGTATAACTCAACAACATCTTTTCCTTCTATATCACCAGTGTTAGTCACTGTAACATCTACCGTAATTGTCTCATCGTCTTCTATATTCCAATCACTAATTTCTTGATCGAATGAAGTATAGGATAAGCCGTATCCAAACGGATATAAGACATGTTCATCATAATCTAGAAAACCTTCCGCATCTGCTGTTTCATAGAAATGGTAACCGGCATAAATACCTTCCACATAATTTACAAAGGTAGGAACACCGCCAGCACCCGGAAAGTCAACGTCAACACTGTATTCATTCATATTTGTGTATTCAAAGTCTCCAAAATTATTGTGATCCGGAGTTGCTGTCAAATCACGGGTGAAAATATCAGCTGTTTTTCCTGAAGGGTTGATTTCACCATTTAAAATTTCACCAAGTGCGTTAAATCCAGTTTGGCCAGCTGCTGGTACCCAGAGAACACTCTTAATTTGATCGTATTCTTCTGTGAATTCCAGTTCAAAAGCATTAGAACCATTGTAAACCAGCACAACATTGTCAAAATTAGAAGTGACCATATCAATCATCTGTGCTTCTGTTTCATGTATGCTAAGATAATGGTCTCCTTCTTCAAAATCGCTGTAATCATCTGTATTATCATTATATGTGACTTCGGATAAGTCGGTTGGAATATCAGCGTGCTCTCCACCTCCACGACTAAGTACAATAACTGCTGTATCAGAAAATTCTTCCGCATTTTCCATTAATTCATCAGAATATTCGTTAACAGGTGGTTCTGGCAACGTCCAGTCCTGTTCGAACATTCCAACCTCTGGACGTTCGTCGTTGTAAGAGGTATAAAAATCGGAAAGTTCACTATTGACTTCAAATCCTGCATTATTTAATCCTTCAATTAAACTAACCGTATGGTGAGTGTCTGATAAAGAACCAGATCCTGTTCCGCCATAAATTGGATTAGTCGAAGCCCAGCCAAATACATTAATTTGTGAATTGTTTTCAAGGGGGAGAAGATCTTCATCATTATCCAATAAGACAATTCCTTCTCTAGCAATGTCTTCGCCTAGATGTTCAGCTCTTTCTAATGATACATCGCTAATTGTCCCTCTACCGGAAGCGAGTGTAAGTATCGTATTCATAGGATAGAATGCAATTAAATTGATGGCAATCATTAATGCAATCAAAATGGCAATGATCGATTGCCGACGAATCATAAATTTTTTTGGCATAGAGAATTTTTTGGCAATGATAATTGCAACAATCGCTAATAATAATACAATCCCAAAGAAAATAAGATAGGGGAGCACCAGATTGATAACATTTTTGACGTCATCCCAGTTTATATCAAGCATCTACTATTCCCTCCATTTTTAATTAGTAAAATTTCGACAAAGAAAATATTTTTACACATAGAGCCTCCTTCTACCTTAAAGTTAATTAGCGTATATCTCTATAATGAAATATAAAACGCTTTCTTTTTTGTCTTTTCTTTGCCGTTAACTTATGTGTTAAACAAGGACATCATATCACACCCTTCAGTCTTAATTTCTCTTCTTTCATGAACTGTATGTTTTTCTTCATAAATGACATTTACACATGGTATAGCGATAATTATCATCCATTAATATACTCTTAAATTACATATTTAAGGAAATTAATCATCAGGTAAATGGGAGAAATTTTGGGTATTATCCATTGGGGAGATAAGGATTAAATGTATAAGCTACACTTATTTCAAATGTATGTCCTTGGTGCGGCAAAAGGGATTTATGCTAGACTTTATTTGTATTATGGGATGATTTTTTAGTATGATGGCGGTGATTGTATACGATACATTGGCAGAACAATATGAATTTTATAATTACGTAAGTTATACTGGTGGAACAAGACTTTTTGTTAAAGAAGACCCTCTTTTTAATTTGACTCGAGTGTATTGACTGATGACGATGGCAGTGTAGAGCTTCACATTAGATTTGTTTGTGGGTTCTTCCTTCATCATTATTGAAGGGGAAAAATAATGTTTTAAAGGTGGTTATATAGTTTGTTTAGTATTCGATATGAAAACTAGCTATATATTTACTTATCGAGGATTGGGAAGGGTGGATTTTAAATCGCTTTTTTAAATTAGTGATAAATTGGGATATTTAATGAGATAAAGAAGTATTGATTTTTAAAGAAGTGGAGTGTTTTAAAATAATGAATTATGATTATCTAATTGTTGGATCAGGTTTATTTGGCAGTACTTTTGCATACGAAGCAGCTAAGCATGGTAAACGGGTTAAAGTCATTGATAAACGAGACCATCTAGGTGGGAATATATATACAGAAGAAGTGGAGCAAATTCAGATTCATAAGTATGGGGCTCATATTTTTCATACCAATAATAAAGATATTTGGGATTACGTCAATCAGTTTGCAGAATTTAATCGATATACCAATAGCCCAATTGCAAACTATAAGGATGAAATTTATAATCTACCATTTAATATGAATACATTTAATAAACTATGGGGGGTTAAGACCCCAGACGAGGCACAAGCTAAAATAGAAGAACAAAGGAAAGCAGCTAATATAGAAAAGCCAAGAAATTTAGAAGAACAAGCCATTTCACTAGTTGGTACAGATATTTATCAAAAGCTAATCAAGGGCTATACAGAAAAGCAATGGGGTAAAAAGGCAACAGAACTGCCATCGTTTATCATTAAACGGCTGCCTGTACGCTTTACTTACGATAATAATTACTTTAACGATCGTTATCAGGGCATTCCAATTGGAGGCTACACCCAAATCATTGAAAAGATGTTAGCTAGTGATTTGATTACTGTAGAGCTTAATTGTGATTTTTTTGAGCGAAAAGAAGACTATTTGCGTATGTATCCAAAAATTATTTATACAGGAATGATTGATCAATTTTTTGATTATCAATATGGTGAACTTGAATATCGTAGTTTGCAATTTGAAACGTCTATCCTTGATCAGGCTAACTATCAAGGTAATGCAGTTATAAATTACACGGATGCAGAAACCCCTTATACTCGTATTATTGAACATAAACATTTCGAGTTTGGGACACAGAAAAAAACGGTGATTACGAGAGAATACCCAAAAGCATGGACAAGGGGAGATGAAGCTTATTATCCAACTAATGATGATAAAAATAACAAGACCTATCAAAAGTATAAAAAATTAGCTGACAGTCAGTCTCAAGTATTGTTTGGCGGACGATTAGGTATGTATAAATATTATGATATGCACCAAGTTATTGCCTCTGCTTTATCTTTTGCAGAAAAAGAATTCAATTAATCTGATGACGTATACTTTGGAAAATAGGGCGTTAGAGACTTAATTATCATGTCTTAATCTAGATTATTGAACTATTCACCACTTAACTTCAAGGAACCTGAAGGGCATCGCTCAGTGAGTAAGTTGGGAGATGAATGTCAGTTGGCGATAGCCAAAATAGATCTCTTATGTTATCACTAGAACATAGATTCGCTTAAGTGAGGTGTGTTTATGTTAGTCAATAAAGCTTATAAATTCCGTCTCTATCCTAATCAAACACAACAAGAACTCATCAACAAAACATTGGGTTGTTCACGGTTTGTTTTCAATCATTTTTTAGTGAAATGGAATAAAACATACGAAGAAACAGGCAAAGGCTTAAGTTATCGTGTGTGTTCAAAACAGTTGCCACACTTGAAAAAAGAATAGGATTGGCTAAAAGAAGTTGATCATTAGGTTGGTGTTCTTAGGAATCTCCACCTTCAAATTTCATTAGAAATTAGGGGGGAATAGTTCAAATTATAGACATCCTTGTATTCCCCACCATTTTTAGGTAAAATTATTTAACGGCTAAAAAAAGGGGGAAGATCAGAATGGAAGGTAACCAGATGGATTACATGGAGAATGAAAGACAGAATAATTCATTAAATAGAAATGGTTCAAGTCTTAAAATAACAGGACTTGAATTAAATTGGAGTAAATTTATTTTATTCATTATTACCTATTTAGCGTTACAAGTGGGTATTGTATTTGTTGCTTCTATTTTTGTTGTCATATTAGATATGATACTAGGAACAAATATGATGAACTATATTGATCAAATTCAATATTTATCGATATTAGATTTCATTGGCTTTATTATAGCTATGCTTATTTTCAGATCTGTGCGAGACTTTTTACAAGGAGAATATCGTTTAGCTGCCCTGAAAGAATGGCAAACATACCTTTATATTGTTGGAGCCTATTTCGTTGTCTACTTTGCTCAATACCTTATTTTCGATGTTTTTCAATGGGAGGTATCGGGGAGTCAAGTTGATTTATTTGGTTTGAACCAGATTGATTTAGGGTTGATGAATATCTTTTTACTTGTGATCGCCTTTGTTGTAATAGCACCTGTTTTAGAGGAAACCTTGTTCCGTGGTCTTATTTTCGGTTTTTTAAGTAAAAAAATTGGTTTCATAGGTGCGTTGCTGGCTTCATCCATTATATTTGGTTTATTACATCCTGGTCATCAACTTTCTACCACAATAATGGGAATGGCTTTTGTTATTATCTATCTAAAAACAAAATCCCTATGGACGCCGATCTTACTTCATATGATTTGGAATGCGCTTGCCACATATGGTTTATTGTCGCTTATTTTAGCAAATTAAACTTTTTCTTTAGTTCATGGAACCCCATTCTATAGAAAAAAGACAAGAAAGATTTCAATTACATTACAAAATCATGTTTGGGATAGATTTATCACATTATTGTGATAAAATTAATTTATTAAGTAAAAATTAATGAGGGAGGGGCGTTATGAAGATCTGGTTAAAGAGACTATTTGTTGCGACTGTTGCTATTATGACACTTGGTTTTTATGTCCCTCCGATTGACTTAGATATTAATGCGGAAACAGATAATAAAGAGATTGAATCAGAAAAGAAACCATTAGATAAACCAGCTTCACTTATATATGAACCTCCTGTTTATCTAGAAGACCTTGATGATCATCAGATTGTTGTTCTTGATCCAGCTGAGGAATTGATTGAACAGGCAAAAGATCGTATGATAGAAAAATTAGGACCAAGAATTTTAAGTCAACTGAATGATGAAATGACAGAAGAGGTATTACCCAATCTTGAATTGATTGTAATGGATTTGATTGAAACCAATGATCCAGATATGGCATTTAACCTCTCGATTATTGAAGATAATATACCAGGTTATGGCGAGAAAATCTTTGATTTATATGATGAACAAACTGATCAAATTATTGCTAAATTTCATGTTCGAAGAGAGAATCGTCCGCTTGAAGGTTATTGGTTTAATTTTCATTATCATTTAGCAGAAGATCAATTTGAAACGCATCATGCGCTTGCTGATGTGTATTGGAGTAAGAATACACCACCCAAATGGATGAGCTAAAAGCTAGCTTGAGTGAGTAAACTCAAGCTAGCTTTTTCATATTGTTTTTCGAGCCATATACTCATAGAACAAGTAAGTACGTATTTTTTAAATGTTTGATCTTTGAATATAAGGGAAAAATAAAATAAGTCAAAAATTCTGAATAGAGAGGGTTGAAGTCGTGTTTAAAGAGGTGCGAGTTTATCTCCATAATGAAGATGAAGCCGAGCAACTCCGAGCTAAATTAAGCAAGTATGCGACCAATCAAGTAGTCATTGATTATTTAGAAGATAGTGATGGTGTTCATTTAGTAGTTCCCTATCTACCGCTTGATGTTGGGGGCGCAAACACAGCTAATTCAGGAATAGGGGCACCTTATGCTGTTGGGTATCAAGAGATTGAAAATATTGATGATGAGAACCCAAGAACGACAGTGTTAGCTTTTGAAATAAGTGAAGACGATTTGAATGATGCATTAGTTGAAATTCAACAATTTGGTGGCCATGTAGATCGAGCTATTTTTGAATAAGCTAGACAAACACTCAGTGGGACGATGGTCTCGCTGAGTATTTGTTTTGTCAGATGATTATTTTTGAAATATAACATAGTACCCAACAAAGAAAGGCTATCATTGCTTGGTTTTCGACTTCAAAAAGTAAAGGTTAAAATGACTAACAAATATTTAAAAAGCACTTGACTTACTTGTATATACAAGATAGAATGAAAGCGTAGCCAATAACCTGTATATACAAGTTATTGTCCTGCTATTATACTTTTCATAAAAGAGAGGGATTAAAATGGCAAAGTACACAGATTCGGCAAAAGAGCTTCTCGATCTTATTGGTGGCAGTGAGAATATTTCAGTTGTTACCCACTGTGCAACAAGGATGCGTTTTGTGTTGAATGATACGGAAAAGGCAGATGCTAAGAAGATTGAAGAGTTGGATATTGTTAAAGGTTCTTTCACCAATGCTGGGCAATTTCAAGTTATCATTGGAAATGAAGTCGCTTCGTTTTATAATGAGTTCACTAAAATTGCCGGTGTAGATGACACATCGAAGGATGAAGCGAAAGTCGCAGCTAAGCAAAATATGAATTTTTTGCAACGGCTTATTTCTAACTTAGCTGAAATCTTTACCCCGATTATACCTGCTTTAGTTGTTGGGGGACTTATTCTAGGTTTTCGAAATTATTGGTGATATTACTGAATTTGGGCCAAATGGTGATCAAGCACTCATCGAATTTTCTCAATTTTGGCAAGGTACTTATGATTTCCTTTGGTTAATTGGTGAAGCTATTTTTCACTTTTTACCTGTGGGAATTGTTTGGTCCATTACGCGTAAAATGGGGACGACTCAAATTCTCGGCATTGTCCTCGGGTTGACGCTTGTTTCTCCTCAATTGCTTAATGCATATGGGGTTGCTGAAGCAGCAGAAATTCCATTTTGGGATTTTGGCTTTGTGACGGTTGATATGATTGGTTACCAGGCGCAAGTTATTCCAGCTATTTTAGCAGGATTTGTGTTAGCTTATTTGGAACTTGGTTTAAGAAAAGTCATTCCGAGTGTTGTTTCGATGATTTTTGTACCGTTTTTTGCCCTTGTTCCGGCTGTTTTAATTGCTCATGTTGTTTTAGGACCGATTGGCTGGGCGATCGGGGATTGGATTTCTCAAGTTGTTTATGCAGGCTTGACATCAACATTTGGTTGGTTATTTGCTTCTGTCTTTGGTTTTGCCTATGCTCCACTCGTTATTACGGGATTACACCATATGACAAATGCCATTGACTTACAACTGATGAGTCAATTTGATGGCACAAATTTATGGCCGATGATTGCCTTATCAAATATTGCCCAAGGTTCTGCGGTTGTGGCGATTATTATTTTAAATCGTAGAGACAAGAAAGAACAACAGGTCTCTATTCCAGCAGCTATTTCTTGTTACTTAGGCGTAACTGAACCCGCTATGTTTGGGATTAACCTAAAATATGGTTTCCCATTCTTAGCAGCCATGTTTGGCTCATCACTTGCTGGTGTTGTCTCAGTCGGATTTGGGGTAATGGCAAACTCAATCGGAGTTGGTGGAATTCCAGGCTTTCTATCGATTCAAGCGGGAGATTGGCTGATGTTCTTTGTTGCCATGGCGATTGCTATTGTCGTACCGATTATCCTAACAATGACATTTGCGAGAAGTAGAATTGGCAGGAATGCATACGAAAGACTGGGTAAAGAATAAATTAATTTTTAACAACTATTTTCTAAGATAATAACTAGTAAAATTGGTTGTTCCTTCATTTAAGTTCATAACTCTATGACAAAATGAACTTCACACAAAAAAATAAACATAAGGGGGACGATGATGTGACACAACCATGGTGGAAAAAGTCGGTTGTCTATCAAATTTATCCAAAAAGCTTTAACGATACAACGGACTCAGGGACAGGTGATATTAACGGTATTATAGAAAAATTGGATTATTTAGCAAAGCTAGGAGTTGATGTCCTCTGGTTAACACCTATTTATGATTCACCACAAAATGATAATGGTTATGACATTCGAGATTATTATCAAATTTTTGAATCCTATGGGACAATGGAGGACTTTGATCGCTTACTGAAAGAAGCACACGCTCGTGATCTTAAAATCATTGTTGATATTGTTGTTAATCATACGTCAACGGAGCATCAATGGTTTAAACAGTCTGCACAAGATAAAGATAATCCGTATCGTGATTTTTATATTTGGAAGGATGGAAAAAATAATCAAGCACCAACGAACTGGAAGTCAAAGTTTGGTGGAAGTGCGTGGCAGTATGATGAAACAACTGATCAATATTATTTGCATTTATTTGATACGAGTCAGGCAGATTTAAATTGGGAAAATGAATCGGTACGTGATGCTGTTTATCAAATGATGCAATTTTGGATTGACAAAGGTGTTGATGGTTTTCGCCTAGATGTAATCAATTTGATTTCAAAAGACCAGGCCTTTTCCGATGATGAGGGGACGTTACCGTCAGAAGATGGGCGTAAATTTTATACCGATGGTCCGAAAATTCATCAATATCTAAACGAGATGAATCAACGGGTTTTTAAAGGAAAAAACCTATTAACAGTTGGTGAAATGTCATCAACTTCGATTCCTGCTTGTGTAAAATACACAAAACCAGAACGTGAAGAACTTGATATGACGTTTAATTTTCATCATCTAAAAGTAGATTACTTAAATGGAGAAAAATGGACGGCTGTACCATTTGACTTTCAAGCCCTTAAGAGAATTTTATCAGAATGGCAAATAGGCATGCATGAAGGTGGGGGTTGGAATGCTTTGTTCTGGTGTAACCATGACCAACCTCGTGTTGTTTCCCGTTTTGGCGATGAGGATCGCTACCATCAAGAGTCAGCAAAGATGTTGGCGACAACCATTCATCTGATGCAGGGGACACCTTATATCTATCAGGGCGAGGAGTTTGGGATGACCAACCCTAACTTTGTGTCAATTGATCAATATCGTGACGTTGAATCTTTAAATATCTATCGTCAAATGCAAGACGAAGGGATCGACTCAGAAACGATATTGACCATTCTAAGTGAGAAATCACGTGATAATGGACGAACGCCAATGCAATGGAATAATCAAAAAAATGCTGGTTTCACAGCTGGGACACCGTGGATTGATCTAGCGAGCAATTATCAGTCAATCAATGCTGAACAAGCTTTAGCAGATCCAGATTCTATTTTCTACCATTATCAGAAATTGATTCAACTTCGAAAGAAATATGATATTATAACAACAGGTGATTATCGATTAATTTTACCTGATGATGAGGCTATTTTTGCTTATATCAGGAAAAAAGATGATGAACAACTTGTTGTGTTGAATAACTTTTATCCGAAATCGGTCAATTATGATCTTTCAAATCATTTCGAGACGCAACAACACAAGACTGAAGTATTAATTAGTAATTATCCAGATCAGCTGGGTAATGTAAGTGCAGGGAATTTACGCCCTTATGAGTCTGTTGTTTATTATCTGAGCTAAAGAGAAAAACATGTGACAAGGGAGCTCATCAATGAAGCGGAAATATGATTTAATTTATCAAGAGTTAGTTGAAAAAATTGAGCATGAAGAGTGGGAGGCTGGACAACTACTCCCGTCAGAAAATGAATTAAAAGATCAATACCAAACCTCTCGAGAAACGATCCGAAAAGCTTTAAATTTATTATCCCAAAATGGCTATATTCAAAAAGTTAGAGGGAAAGGTTCTGTCATTATTGGCCGTAATAAATTTGACTTTCCGGTCTCTGGTCTAGTGAGCTTTAAAGAATTAGCTGTAAAAATCGATCAAGATGTTAAAACGATCGTTCATGATTTAAACTTACTCAAAGCCGATGAGTTTCTGCAAAGTCAATTACATGTGACTAAACATGAAAAGGTGTGGCATGTGATTCGGGCGAGGGAATTTTCAGGTGAACGAGTCATTTTAGATAAAGACTTTTTAATTGAAAGTAAAGTACCAGATTTAACAACTGATATTTGTCAGGATTCTATTTACGCCTATTTAGAGAATGAGCTTGATTTAACGATTAGTTTTGCTAAGAAGGAAATTACCGTTGAAGAGCCAACAGAGGAAGATTATCAATTACTAGATCTCGAAGGTTTTAACAATATTGTTGTGATTAAAAATTATGTCTATTTGGATGATGCTACACTGTTTCAATATACGGAGTCACGACATCGGCCAGATCGTTTTCGCTTTGTAGATTTTGCCCGTCGTCATCACTAAAACAAAACCCAGCTCAATAAAAAAGAACTGTTGCACAATGAAAATAGATTGTGTAGCAGTTTTTTTATGTGATTAGAAAGGCTGAATGACTCAATAAGAGTCATTGTTGTTTTCGCTGTCATACTTGAATTCATTCGATTAAACTCTAATCAAGTGAATGGGATCTGGAATAAACCCGGAAGGACAAAATATTCAAATTGGCGTTTCAAGCTAAATCGCAAGCTAGAATGTCGAGTAGAAGGCTTCAATCAAACATTTCAGGTGAAATCGCAAGCCAGAATGTCGAATAGAAGGCTTCAATCAAACATTTCAGGTGAACCCGCAAGCCAGAATGTCGAATAGAAGGCTTCAATCAAACATTTCAGGTGAACCCGCAAGCCAGAATGTCGAATAGAAGGCTTCAATCAAACACTTCAGGTGAAATCGCAAGCCAGAATGTCGAATAGAAGGCTTCAATCAAACATTTCAGGTGAACCCGCAAGCCAGAATGTCGAATAGAGCACTTCTATCACGCATTTCAAACAAAATCTCAAGTCAAAATGTTGGATAAGGAGTTTCTATCCGGCGTTTCGCATAAATATAAGCAAATACTTTACCGTTAACAGGGAAAATATTAGAAAAAACGAAACGGCTGTTGTTTATTTTTTAGATGACATAGAAATATACACTGATGAAATGGGCGAGAGACCCAGCTAAAATAAATAAATGGAAAATTTCGTGAAAACCTAAGTATTTACTTTCTAACCATTTAGGTTTAACGGCATAGATGACACCACCAATGGTATAAATCACTCCACCAGCAATCAGCCAAATGATTCCCTGTAATGCTAGATTAGCTGATAGTGGCACAATAGCGAAGATGATGAACCACCCCATGACAATATAAAGTAAAGTTGATAACCAGCGTGGGCTATGAAACCAAATTAATTTGAATAAAACACCACTTATGGCGGTCAACCAAATGATTGTGAGTAAGATCCAGCCAATGGTTCCTCTTAATGTGATGAGACAGAAGGGGGTATAAGTTCCAGCGATTAGAACATAGATCATTGAATGGTCTAATTTTCTTAACCAGGCAATAGTATGATCACTTGCAATAACCATATGATATGTAGCTGATGCGGCATAGAGCAAGATCATACTGACCCCAAAAATAATTAATGAAAGAATTTCAATTGTTGATGTTAAGCTTTGAGCTCCCTTAACAACCATAAATAGTAACCCAATAAACGCTAAGACTGCCCCTGCTAAATGAGTGAACCCATTGATTGGTTCACGAATATAACGATTCATCATATCACTCCTATTACGACATGTAGTTTTTAAAACTATATAATGAAATGATACTATATGTTAGTTGTATCGTCAATATTTACCTGATGAAAAATTTACGTTATACTAAAAGTATGTGCTCAAAAGGTGATGTAAAGAATCATAAGGCAGTTTTTGTGTGGATAACTACAAAGCACTCCGATAAAGGGGAGTAACTGCATTAAGGAAAGTTATTTGAGCATCTGTCTTACAAGAATAAGTGTCTTTCTTATTCTGAGCCCCAGTCCTAGTGTACGATGTTTTTAGAAGAAGATTTCTTAACTCAAGGTGTTATTTTAATCGGTTTTTTGAATATTCGCTTAAAGAAAATAAACAAATGAGGTAATCAACGTGGAACAATTAGAAGAACTTTTAGCATTGTTAGATTTTAAGGAAATGATTGAAAGAGAAGATATCCCTAAGATTGACTTATATATGGACCAAGTCACACAGCTGTTTGAAGGAACCTATGGCAGTGGAAAACGAAATGAGAAAGAGAAAATCTTAACGAAGACGATGATTAACAATTATGCTAAAGATGACTTATTATTTCCGATCAAAAATAAAAAGTATAGCAAAGAGCACATTATGTTTATTCAATTTATCTACCAATTAAAAGGATCACTTTCAATCAATGATGTTCGTACAGTATTAGAGAAATTAAATCGTGCAGTAGAAGAAGAGACTGTAAATTTAGATAAAGTGTATGACCAATATGTGTCATTGATGACGAAACAAGTAGAAGATTTTACGGCTGCTTTGACTCCCTTAAGTGAAGAAGCTGACGAGGCAGCGAAGAGGATGGATCATCAAGACTCGAGCTATATGAGACAACTGTATTTAATTTTCTCGTTAGTCCATCATAGTAATATGTACCGGAAGCTAGCAGAACGTTTAACTGATCAATTAGTTGAACTGGAACAAGATAATAGTGAAAAAAACTAGACAGAAAGCCACTTATGAATTAAGAAAACACTTATGCGAAAGTTGGTGTAGTATTAAGTAACGTCAACTTGCTTGTTTTTATCTTTTTTCTTTGCTTACTGGTCATCTCCATTCACTTTAAAAAATAATAAAAAGTTGAAAAGAACATTCAAGAAGGGTAAACTAGAAAGTAATAATGAAACAGGCGATGAAAAGGAAAAGTAGATTGGAAAGTGTTAAAAGAGAGTCTTTGATGGTGGAAATGGGACAGCAAAATCCAATTGAACAATGCCCTTTGAGCTGCGCACTGAACTCCTGAATGGATAGTAGGCTGCGACGAGAGGCACTCGTTACAACAGCAACTGTATAATCTGCTGACTAAAGACTGACAGACGTACAGACAGAGGTGGACTGTGTGAACAGTCTATAAAAATTAGGTGGTAACACGAGAATACTCGTCCTAAGCTTTCTTTAATATAGAAAGCTTAGGGCGTTTTTTATTGCTTTAAAACTTTTCTCATGACCTGTATTTATTAAATCATTTAGAAGGAGTGTTAAAAATGGCTGTATTTATAGGCGGTGCTTGGCCCTATGCAAATGGTTCTCTACATTTAGGGCATATTGCTAGCTTATTACCGGGTGATATTTTAGCGCGATACTTTCGTTTAAAGGGGGAAGACGTGCTATATGTATCTGGAAGTGATTGTAATGGGACGCCCATATCCATCCGAGCATCGCAAGAAGGCAAAACGACAGAGGCTATCGCGGAAAAATATCATCAAGAATTTACCGATATATTTAAACGATTAGGTTTTTCTTATGATTATTATACAAGAACCGATAGCCCCTTCCATTATCAGGCTGTCCAGCATATTTTTTTAGACCTGTTGGGTAAAGGCTTTTTAGAAGAAAAAACAACGGAACAAGCATATTGTGAAAATGATAAGCGGTTTTTACCAGATCGTTTTGTAGAAGGGCGATGTCCAGTCTGTGGGGAAAAAGCAAGAGGAGACCAATGTGATCACTGTGGAGCCGTTCTTGATCCACTTGATTTGAAAGATAAAAAATGTAAACTTTGTGGAGAAGAACCAACGATACGTGAAACAGCGCATTATTATTTTGCTCTTGATCATTTTGCAAAAGAATTAGAAAACTATGTAGATGAAGCTGCTATAGACAAACGCTGGCGTGATAATGCGATTCAGTTCTCTAGGCGCTATTTACAAGAAGGTTTACGAGAAAGGGCGATTACAAGAGACCTTCCTAATGGGATTGATGTTCCAGTTGAAGGATTTGAAGGTAAAAAAATCTACGTATGGTTGGAAGCTGTTGCAGGTTATTTAACGGCTAGCCAAGCATGGGGAGAGAAGCAACAGCAAAGTATCGATCCTTGGTGGGATCCAGATTCATCAATCAGAGCCTATTATGTACATGGAAAGGATAATATTCCATTTCATACGATTATCTGGCCTTCACTTTTATTGGCACTTGGAAAAAAACAGCTTCCTACGCATATTATCTCCAATGAATACGTTACCTTGGAAAAAAGAAAAATATCGACCAGTAATAATTGGGCAGTATGGATAAAAGATGTACTAAAGGAATATCATCCAGATTCACTCCGCTATTTTTTAACCATTAATGCTCCTGAACAGCGGGATGCGGATTTTTCGTGGCAGGAGTTTATTCTTAGTCATAACAGTGAATTGTTAGGTGCATATGGAAACTTTGTTAATCGTACACTTAAATTTATTGTGAAAAGTAACGATGCAAAAATTCCTCAATTTCCACCAGAAACAACGATTGCAGCTCGTGTACAAAAACTTTATCCATCAGTTGGAAAGCTTATCGAATCAGGAAGATTGAAAGAAGCACTTGAAGAAGTGTTTAAATGTATTCGAGAAGCGAATAAGTATTTCGATTCTCAGGCACCTTGGAAGCAAATCAAAGAAAACCCGATCGAAGCTAATAAAACATTAGCAACCTGTGTCTATATTATTATAAATATGACACAGCTATTGCACCCTTTTCTTCCTTTTTCTACAAAACAGATTCAAGAAATGTTGGCAATTGAAGCGTTAAGTTGGGAGGAAAATAGTGAACTCCCACAACTGGTAAAAAAGGTTGCCCCACTTTTTCAAAGAATAGACAAAGGTAAAATTGATGAAGAGATACAGCGACTTCAGCAAAAGGCAACTTTGACTTCCACAACGTAATACTTGTTAGCTCTCTTGATAAAAAGATGGGTTACTCTAAACGTTATTATTTAATTCTTGATATTAAGGAGTCAAATGTATGTATATTCCTCCTAATTAAAAAAATATCAACCAGAGATAGAATTTTGACATCTTTATGATGTGATCCCAATCGTTGTTCTTACAGATAGCAAGGCACTTTTGAAACTGTTCCTTAATGTTCCCCTCCCCCTGTTACACTGTTAGAAGGGGGAGGGAATACTAGGCAGTCTCTGCTGATTTACTTATCCATTCCAACATCCAGTGATAATATCACTATCAGAGTCAAGATATGACTTCTGATATTTTATTTCCTCGAACATACCCTTTAGGAAAATTCATCCCATAATTTAAAGTAAAAAAATAGACGCTCATTTTGAACGTCTATCTGTTAGAAATATTGATTTTTGTGCGAATTTTACTTGGAAATTGCCTGGAAACTTTGATTTTATAAGGTCTTCTCATGTTTTTTTATTAAATAAAGAACCAAGGAATAACGGCAAGGGTTCCTATTACACCAAGGGCAATGCCGAGACCAAAACCAGGCCGATAAGGTTCATAGGGTTGATAAGATTGGTAGGATTGATAATAACCTGATCCGAAGCCGCCAGATCGAGTAGGTAAAGGATCTATATAGACGTGAGTTGGTGTGACGTTGCGAATAATCCCGCGGTGTTCTTGACCATCAAGTGTACGAATACAAACAGGTTTGCCAACATTATCACAGCAAACTTTATAATAATTATGCATAGAAAAAACTCCTTTCTACTTATTGAAAAGTTAATGAATCGCTCAAAAAGTATAATTTTTCCAATTCGAATACTTTTAAGCACTCATCATACTGTATGTTTGATAAAAAAATCTGTAGAGGATATTCGCTGAGTTACGGTTAAGTTTAAAACTTTAATTCGTGAAAGAAGTTTTCTGTTGGTGTTTGAAGAAGGTTGGCAAGGTTTGCTTGATATTTATCTTGCCATTGTTTAACCATATAAATACCCATCTGGTAGCCAGTTAAACTGGGGATTTGCTCATCGCCATACATGATATGATGATGAAGCGGGTGATTTGATAGTAAGGAAAGGTTCGGGTTGATCCATTGATGCCAAAGTTTATTTATCTCATGATCTTGTTGATTAAAGCTTGGAAGAAGTGTGATTCCGAATTTTTCCATAGTAATAACTTCTGCAATACCTTCTAAAATAATTGTATCTCTTAAAGGGAGTATTTCTTTGCTGTGATGAACTTTATTTAAGCGAACAGCATGGCTATATTCATGTGCCAATAAAGCGGCAGTCATTTGTTCAGTAGCTCGGTGATCAATGAAGAGAAAGATTTTATCGCTAAAGCTCAAACCAGAAACGCCATTAAATTCTCCGGTTAATTTTGGATTATTTAGATCAGCTGGGAAAATAAAAACAGCTAGCTCTGGACCTTGCCATTCTTTTTTCAATTGATTAAAGCAGTGATTTATTTGCTGCCAAACTTCTGTTTTTATCAATGCTTCAATCTGCTCAGCCTTTGTTTGCATCGGTAAGAAAAGTCCATGATTTAATAACAGCATTTGAATGGATAAGAGATCTGGATCATGAAAATAATTAGCAATAGGTTGGATAATCGCCTTGTTTTGTGCTTCAAGAGTACATTCATTAAGCTTTAGATAATCCTCTAATAGTCTATTTGTTTTAATGATTGCCATATTAATCCCTCTCAGTTACGCATTTTTGACACAAGAAGAGATAACCGATTAATTGATCATGTATTTTTTCAATCAGATGATAGTGATGGGCCAAGAATTCAAAGTAAATGGGATCTACTTTTGACTGCATGTCAATGTCGGCGTTACCTTCAGTTGTCGCAGGCAGGCGGATACAGTCAATTGAGCAAAACCCAGCTTCATTAATGGCATCTTGCCACTCTGATTTTGTTAAGATCGAATGGGTACCATAAAACCCATTGATTTCAGCACTTTCGTTAGCTGATAAGGGATCTTTTGCAGTGATTTCAATTAAACAAAGAATGCCATGTTCTCGGAGGACTCGATGATATTCTTTAAGCCCTACAGTAATATCAACAAATGAGGTGACCGATTCAGATAAAATACAATCAATTGTTTCGTTTGGAAAAGGGAGATCTGTAATATCTGCTAAGATAAGATCAACTTGCCTGCTATTTTTTAGCCGTTGTTTTGCTTTTGCGATCATTGTGTCATTATTATCGATGCCAAATAAACGACTTTTCGTTGTTTCAGCTAGATAGGCTAAAGTTTTACCAGTACCACAGCCAGCGTCTAAAATGACGTCATGTGGATGGGAATTGATTTTATGCCAAGCCTGTTGAGTTGCTGATGCCCCGCCTGGATGGGCACTGCCAACATTTAATTGTGCTAACATATTTGTATAGGAAAAGTCCATGTTGATACTCCTTGTTATTAGTGAAGTTTTAATATGATATGCATTGATTTATTTTTAGTACGTTAGAAAATGATGAAATTCTACTGTTTCAAGTATAAGTAAATCTAACAATTTTTAACTAAGATTCCGTATTATGTAATAATATTGAGGACAACACATTCATGTGCATAAGAGAAGGTGAGTTTTTCTAAGAAGTTATTTACCTTTCTAGTTCTTTGTAGTAAGATATTAAATAATTCAAAATAATCTGATCAATTGATGTGTTAAAAGGCAGGATATCAATCTGTGTTTAATCATGCTCAAATAATCACAAAATAACTTTACTTGAATTTACTAAAGAGTAAAATTCAAACACGGATGAAATCATGCTATAATACGAATAATTGTAAAGTGAAACTTCGTTCAGTGGGGGGCTTCATCTCCCACTGAACGTTAGTACCACAAGGGCATGACTTAAATGCCCTTGAATCAATCGGGCTGCTACTGGCTGTTGAATCTTCCACTTAGAAATGACGTGTTTACTTATTTCTTGAATCGGGAGACTTACGATGCATAGTGTGACGTTTTTGACGGCCAGCCAGTTACACTGCGATAAATACATATATAATAATGTACGACTTTAAGGGTGGGATATAATCAAATGAAAACGGATTTGATGATTGCAAAAGAAGCAGAGATAAAACGGATTCAGTCCATTATTGAACCGTTAGATATTCATGACGATGAATGGGAGCCTTATGGAAAGTATAAGGCAAAGCTATCGCCCAATCTTTTAGACCGATTGGCTGATAAACAGGACGGCGAATTAATTTTAGTTACTTCAATTAATCCGACCCCTGCTGGTGAAGGGAAATCGACTGTAACGGTCGGGTTAGGGCAAGCTTTACAACAACTAGGTAAAAAAGCAGCAGTTGCTCTACGAGAGCCTTCATTAGGTCCAGTGATGGGGCTAAAGGGTGGTGCTACGGGGGGCGGTTATTCTCAAGTTGTGCCCATGGAAGAAATCAATTTGCATTTTACTGGTGATATACATGCGATCACAGCAGCAAATAATGCTTTAGCTGCTTTAATTGATAATCACATCTTTCAAGGAAATCCATTACAAATAGATACACGTCGAATCACTTGGAAACGAGTTGTTGATTTGAATGATCGAGCCCTCCGCGAGGTCATTGTAGGACTTGGTGGAGTCAAGCAAGGGGTACCTAGAGAAGATGGATTTAATATTACAGTGGCTTCAGAAATAATGGCTATATTATGTTTAGCAAGTGATTACAAAGATTTAAAGCAGCGCCTCGCTCGAATTGTAGTTGGTTATCGAACCAATGATAGACCTGTCACAGTTGCTGATTTAGAAGTTGAAGGTGTATTGGCTATGCTGTTGAAGGATGCGTTGGCACCAAATCTTGTTCAGACGATAGAAGGAGTACCTGCTTTTATTCATGGAGGTCCATTTGCCAATATTGCACATGGCTGTAATAGTCTGCTCGCAACAAAAATGGCCAGTAAGTTAGCTGATTATGTCGTAACAGAGGCTGGTTTTGGAGCAGATCTTGGTGCTGAGAAATTTTTAAATATTAAAGCGAGAATGGGTCGGCTAGATCCAAAGGCTGTTGTCATTGTTGCAACGACCCGTGCGTTAAAAATGCATGGTGGTGTTGATAAGGCTGCATTAACTGAAGAAAATATACCAGCTTTATCAGCAGGATTGGAAAATTTAGCCAAACATATTGAAACTATTGAATCATTTGGTGTGCCATTTGTAGTGGCATTAAATCATTTTACGACGGATACAGCTGAAGAATTAAAATTAATTAAGGATTGGTGCGCAGATAAGGGTGTTGCCTTAGCACTAACAACAGTATGGGCAGATGGCGGAAAAGGCGGGCTTGAATTGGCTGAAAAAGTTATCAATTGTATTCAGCAACAGTCCTCTAACTATCGCCCCCTCTATCCATTAGATATTGATCTGAAAAATAAGATTGAGATAATTGCCAAAAAAGTATATGGAGCTAAGGGTGTGAAATATTCAGCATTAGCGGAGCAACAGATAGAGGAATTTACCAATAATGGCTGGTCGAATTTACCGATTTGTATGGCAAAAACGCAATATTCACTATCTGATCAACCGGAGCTTATCGGGCGTCCAAATGATTTTACGATCACGATTCGAGAACTGACACCATCGATTGGGGCAGGGTTTATAGTTGCATTAACAGGGGATGTTTTAACAATGCCTGGTTTACCTAAAGAACCCGCCGCTTTAAAAATGGATATTGATGAAACAGGAGAAATAAGTGGATTATTTTAATACGAAAAACTGTCTAGTTAGTGATAGCTAGATAGTTTTTTTACAAAGATAGGATAGTGAAAGTTTTAGTATAAATATGTGGTCAAAGGAAGAATGAAAGGGACTGTGTCAGCTAAGTTCATCATGCCCTGGGAGTTAGTTACCTCTATTCTTGACCTGTCATTTCCACTGGATCTTTTGAATATTTTTTATAAAGAGAGAAGAGAAGGTAAAATAGTCAGGATACTATCATGCAGGAGTGTGATTAATAATGGTAAAAATGTGTTCATATAATATTCGAAATTGCAGCTAATAAAACCTTCTATCTAAACAAATTAACTGTAAAATGGAAGATGGTAGATATTATTTTTATTGGTTAAGATTTCATCATGAGGAAGAAGGAAGCTGTCTATTTTAATTTAAAATAGGATTTTGCTTGGCAGAACTGTATAGTGTAACGAAAATGAATATTCAGACAGGGGTGGGAGATTACAATTGAGACTATAAAGGATAGTTAAGATGATAGGTATTAGTTATCCTTTCGTAGCGTTTATTGTGATAATTTTGATGAGGGGGTTTGTGATGAATTTTATTAAACGGGGATTTTTAGGAATTACCAGAAAAAAAGGAAAGTCATTAATTTTATTGGCCGTTATTTTTATTTTAGGAAACTTAATATCGGGAGCTATCTCAATTCAGCAAGCGACTGGTAATGTAGAGTCAACCATAAAGGATAGACTTGGGACAGCGGCAACAATTGATGTAGATTATGACGCTTGGGAGAAAATACCGGAAGATGAATTAGAAGAACTAGAGATGGAAGATGTAAGTGTTAATCTAATTAAGCAAATTGGTGAGCTTTCTTATGTGAAGTACTATGATTATAGTATGTCTACCTGGATGGGATCAGAGAATCTTGAAAGTTATCAAGACCAAGATCTAGGGGTAGAGATGATGGTAGAAGGTCCAAGTATGGATTTTAGGCTGAAAGGGATTAACTATGCTCCAGTGATCGATTTTGAAGAAGAAAAAGCAGAGTTAACTGATGGGCGTGTATTTACAGCTGATGAAATTGAAAACGGAACTTCTGCAGCGATTATTTCACAAAAGTTAGCAGAGCAAAATAATCTAGCGGTAGGGGATACCTTTACGCTGGATAATAACGTCTATATTTATGATTTCAATACGGGTGAAGAGGATTTAGTCACTTCCCGTGATGTTGTCTTAGAAGTCATTGGGTTATTTGAACCTAAGTCTGTAAAGCAAGAAACAGAAGAAGACTCACAGAGTGATATGATGATATTTACGGATGATATAGATTATCAAAATACAATATATGTGTCAAATGAAGTGGTAATAGAGGAGTCTAAGTATAATTGGGAAGAATCTCTAAAGGCAGATAAAGAACTTGCAGAAATGATGAAAGGTGAAGAGGATTCATTTGAATACTATCAGCCTATCTATTACTTAAATAATCCAGAAGATAGTGAAGCATTTACGGAAGAAGTCAAGCCGTTATTGCCAGAGCTTTATACGGTCATCAGTGCCAGTGACCAATATGAGGATATCGCTGGACCGATGGAGTCAATGTCAAAACTATCAAAATATGTTTTGCTTGTAGCGGTGGTTGCGACCATTCTTATTGCAGGTTTAGTTGTTTTACTATTCTTACGAGACCGTAAACGTGAATTAGGGATTTACTTATCTTTAGGGGAGAAGCGAAGTCGTGTTGTCGGGCAAATTTTAATTGAAGTCATGGTTGTTGCGATTGTGGGTATTACCTTATCTCTATTCAGTGGTCACTTATTGGCACAGCAGGTATCTGATACGATGATGGAGGCAGATGATAATCAGAACGAATTCTATGGTGGTTATGTCATTTATGAAGGTATGGAGAATCATTTGACAACAGATGATGTCTTAGCATCTTATGAGGTAAGCCTTAATTCAAGCTATATTCTAGTTTTCTATGGAGTCGGTTTATTGACAATTTTAATTTCAACGGTTATTCCACTTATTTATATTGTAAGACTGAATCCAAAGAAAATACTGATGTAATAGAGGGGTGAAATGATGATATTAGAGGCGAAAGATTTAAACTATTATTACCAGGATGGCGAGCAACGCCGTTATATATTAAAAGATACGTCGATCTCTTTTGAAAAGGGGAAGTTTTATACGATTTTAGGGCAGTCAGGTTCAGGGAAAACCACCTTGCTATCATTACTAAGTGCCTTGGATTCACCGCATAGTGGAGAAATATTATTTAACGAAGAAGACATTAAAAAAATTGGCTATGAAAAGTACCGTCGTAATAATGTCGGGATTATTTTTCAAAGCTATAATCTGGTTCCAACCTTTACAGCTGTAGAAAATGTACTGGTTCCCATGACAATTACGGAAAATGAAATTCCTGAAGATACAAAGACAGTCGCTTATAATCTGCTTGATTACATTGGTATTGTAAGAAGCAAGGCAGATCGTTTGGTTAATAAGCTGTCTGGTGGAGAGCAACAGCGCGTGGCGATTGCTCGTGCTCTGGCAACCAACGTAGAATTAATTCTTGCTGATGAGCCTACAGGAAACCTTGATGAAGAGATGGAGCAGGAAATCATCGATATCTTTAAAAAGTTAGCACATGAACATCAGAAATGTGTTATCGTGGTCACTCACTCCAATGAAATTGCTTCACAGTCTGATCAGGCTTTCCAGTTGAGGAAGGGTGTACTGTCTTCTTATGAGTGATTTTTTATCAAAATTTAATAAGGATAATTATGATGATTTGATCAATGAAGAAGACAAAGAAATGAAGGACAGAAATCCAATGAAACAGCAAGACCAAGAAGCACCACACAAGCAGGAAGAGCTGAGTCCTGCTACGGAAGAAAAAGAATCACTACACGAGCAGAAAGATCAGTCTTCTGTTATGGGAAAAAAAGAGGTTGTACCCGAGAGAAAGGCTTCGTCCATGGCACAATCTTTCACTTCCAGAATCAGCCGCCGGCAGGATGAGGAAGAAGAAGTAGAAATTGATCTGGATTACCGCCGGAAGAAGAAACGTCGGATGTGGTTGATTATATCAGGAGCTGTTTTTACTTGTCTTTTGATTTTCTTCATTTATTATATGCTTGTCCATGTGAAGGTTGAAGATTTTGTTGACCAGCCTGTTTCAGAAGCACGTGGTTGGGCGAGTGAAAATGATATCGAGATAGAATTAGAACAGGAATACAGTATGGAATATGAAGCAAACCAGATTATTTCGCAAAGCGTACCTGCTGGAGACAAGATACGTAAAGGGAAGACGCTTCATTTAACGAGCAGTTTAGGTGCTGATCCAGAAGAGACTATTCCCCTTGTTGATTTTTCAGAAATGACACAAGAGGAAGCACAGAATTGGATTGATGAACATAAGGCAGAAAATTTGCAGATGGTTACTGAATATAATGATGATATCGAAGAAGGGGGCTTTATTCAGTTTTCCATCAGGGACAGTAATATTGATGAATCAGAATACAAACGAAAAGATAGTGCTGCGGTTTACTATTCAAAAGGGAAAGAGGTTTTTGAGAAGAATATTATAATACCTGATTTTACAGGAACGGCTAAAGAGGAAGTAGAAAAATGGGCAGAAACAAATGAAATTGATATGGCCTATGAAGAGTCGGATTCTGATAGTATCGAGGCAGGTCATATTATTAGTCAAAGTGAAGCGGCAGATGAAAAAATTGCCAAAAGAGATAAGATGGAAGTGGTTGTATCATTAGGTGAAGCAATTGTCGTTCCGAACTTTGGGGATATGACTGCGGAAGAAGCAGCAATGAATTATCCAGATTTAAATGTGACCGTGAAGCAAGCTTTTCATGCCGATGTTGCTTATGGGATACTTATTTCACAGTCTGTTGAGCCAGAAACGAAGCTGACAGAAAAAGATGATAAGACTGTTATCGTGACGTATTCACAAGGAAGACCTTACTTGCATGATTTTCGCGGACAATCAGAAGGTGATTTACCAAGATTATTTTATGATGAATATAAATCAAAAGGTGCTGATATAAACTATATTGTTAAGTATGTTGATTCACCTGAAGTAAAGGGAACTGTTGTGGATATGGGAGTATTTAATGAATTTGTCGGCATGACTTATACTGTAGAAATTAGAATCAGTAATAATGCTTCTGCACCGCCAAACCCACCAGACTTTTCTGGGGAAGAAGAGACTTACCCAAAATCAAACCCTAATGTAGATGATGAGGAGCCTGTAGCTCCAGCAGAGGAAGAGGAAGCCCTTTAAAGTGATCCTACCTTGTGAGAAGTAAAAGGAAGGCATCAATTGATTGAGATTTTTGAAATCAAGTGGATAAGTGAATTTATTTAATGGAGCTGGATAAAACTCAGCTAAATCAAAAGGAGCTGTTGCACAATGAAAGTAGATTGTGTAACAGCTTTTGCTGACTAGAAAAGCTGAACTACTTAATAAAAGTAAGAGCTCCGGAATCCATACGAGTAAGCTCTAATCAAGTAAATAGGGTGCGAAATAGATACAGAAGAACATTTCAGCAGGAAAATGACTCAAACTGTCTCTTCTCTTGCCTAGAAGGGACAGTTCAAAGTTGTGAGAGGTTCAAACTGTCTCTCCTTCCATAATTCTGAGCATGGTGGCATGCATTGCTGACTATGAAGATAAACTCGATAATTCCAAGCAATGTTTACCTCGCTTTCATGCTTTAAAGAGGCCCAGTAAATGATCTGTGACAGAGCAAATATTAGAAAAAACGGTTGTATTTATCTATTTTTGATAAATACAACCGTTTTTATTCATAGGAGGCTAGTTTGTCCTAGCCTCCTTTTATGAATAAAGATTATCACAGCTAGCTGTTCGTAAGACTCGGAAAAACAATGGCTTTTAATAGGGGAGAATAATTGTACTAGGGAAAGCTGTTTTAGTATTCACATCGCAAGATAGGTGTCTTTCCTTTCACCCCATTGAAAAGGCTTATATGCCTACAGCGTGTAAGCATAATTCCCACTACTTGAAGTTTCGCTTTATATAACTTAGGAATTTTCAGTGGATTAAACTATAAAAAAGATTATTCGTGCTAAAAGTTGTAGACAAATTCAAAAAATTAATCAAAAATCATTGAAGTTGAGCAAAAATTTAAATAGTTGAACACAAATCATAGCAGGAGGATATATTACTTGATTAAAAATTCAAATGTATTTCTTATCGAGTATAGTCAGTAGTGGCACTAAAATCAGGTTAATAACGCTTACATCGAAAAAATAAGTCAAAATAACTAATTGTTGTTGTTTAAGCTAAAAGAGACCTCATTCTAGTTAATAACTACTAGTATCAGGTATTAGCTTCTAGACAATCTATTTTTAAAATTTATAAATTAATTCTAACTTTATCGATATCTTAAGTCACGGGACAAAAGAACTTAAAACACGGATAAAATATTACAAAATTCGACAAAAATTAGGTTATAAACCTGTCGTTTTTTTTGTTTAGTTGACGCATTTAATTTAAAAAAGTAACATTAAATAGTAACTGACAGAGCAAATGTATATACATATTTTGGTCTTTAAATTGATAAAAAGAACAAATATTGAGGAGGAAGAAGTGATTAAATAACCAATGAAATTATTATTAATAAAACAGTCTTCATTACTATGTGATGGAATGATTGAATTGCTACGACGTCAATTTCCTAAAAGTGAAATTAGGCATTGTAATGAAAAAAATGAAGACGAGTTAATGAAATATGGTCAAGAGTCTGATTTGATCATTCTCGATATTCAAATGCCTATCCATGTCAATCAATTAGCAAACTACTATCAATCCATTGATAAGAAAGTTATTGCTTGGGTTGAAGACCTTCATGATCCAAGCCTTGCATCGATATTTGAACTTGCTTTATCTGGGTATATTTATTATGACATCAATGAAAAGATGTTAACAAATGCCATATCTCAGATTCATGCAGGGAAACGTTTTTTCCATCCTTTGTTAGCCGATTGTTTATTAGAAGTTTATGTTCAATCGCAATGTAAAGAACTAAATCCGCCATTAGATTTAATGTCACAACGCGAATGGGAAGTTTTGCAGTTGCTAGCCAAAGGCTACAGTAATATTAAAATTGCAAATGAATTATTTTTATCAGATAAGACTGTAAAAAACTATGTCAGTTCAATATTACATAAGTTAAATGTACCAGATCGAACCAATGCTGTGTTGTTAGCGTTAAAAAAACAATGGATTCACTTATAGTAAAGGGGCAATCTTAAAAGAGAAGGTTTATCCACCTTTTCTCAAGTCAAAAGATTGTCCCTTTATTTTACTATCGGAAGAGATAAGATTTTTTTGAACGACTCACCACTTAATTCCTAAGAAAATTTGAAGTGGGAGTCTTCTGTCGGAAATTGGGTAAATGAAAATATAAATAAAACGAAAGCTTCTCTTTCACGCAGATGTGCTCACTTTGATGCTCCAGCCAATCAATATGGCTATAAATCACTTTGATGGGATAAGTAATCGCAACTACAGGATCAGTTTCGAGACGTGGGAAGATTAGTTAATCATTTTTAACTGTAGTTAAAAGTCGGCTTTTATATCAGTGCTATTGTTACATAGCTACCCTTAGTGCAGTTACTTGCCATACTATAAAGATGTGATGATAAACTTTAGTTTCCTAATTCACCAGCATAATTCTGCTGAATTAGCCTATATTAAGGAATATGGCTAAACAAATTATACAAGTTAGGTCAGAGCTTTTAATGATTTGTTTTCGCTTTTATACACACTGCACATATAGGGGGTAGGAATGTGAAAAAATTGATTGTTATTATTATATCATTTACTTTGATTTTGATAAATGTAACTGTGCTCAATGCTCAAGTAAGGTCAGATGACGAAATTAGACGTCCGTTTATTCCTGGCCGTGAACAGAATTTATTTTAATATATCTCCGAAAGTAGTCTCCCTCTTCAAGCATGTGAAAAGCGTAGCCTAGTGGTAAGGGGGAGAAGAATATAAGCAAAGAACCTCTTTTACTGAATGTCCTAGCGTTCTAATGGACACCATGGGTGCACTTTCTTTTTCAGTTGTCCAATGGAAAGGATTTGGATTCCAAATTCATGTTTAGCTGAATCAAATCCCCATTAGGGCAAATTCGTTATTTTTTAAAACGAATTCATGCTCCAAAAAGAATTTGGAAATCACTATCTACAATAATGTAATCTCGGTAAACAAAATGGAATTCAACCCTATTTGTTTATTTTAGTATGTGAAACTTGAGTTAATTTCAATGTGCGTCCCATCATCTCTTTCTTTTCATGATATTAAACCGTATAATGAAGTTTAATAGAAAAATGAAATTGAAAGGGGAGAATTTATTGGCAAATACACACTCGTTAACTCCTTTGAAGATACTATTATTTAGCTTTCATGGAGCAAATACAATGGTCATTAGTTTCTTGCCATTATTGCTTGCCTATCGTGGTTTAAGTGGTCAAGAAATTGGTTGGGTACTTGCTATTGGTCCAGCAATTTCAATCTTCGCTCAACCATTTTGGGGATTTATTAGTGATAAATATCAAACAGTAAGAAAAGTTTTGATTATTACTTCTCTTGGTTTGGTGCTAAGTAGTTTGTTTTTTTTCCAAGTAAGGACACTCGTGTTAATCTTAGGTTTTGCAATCTTTTTTTATTTTTTTCAGTCAGCGATTAGCCCTCTTGGAGATAGTCTCACTCAACGCCGAACAGAACAGTTAGGTATCTCCTTTGGTTCGGTACGTACATGGGGATCGATTGGTTTTGCTATTTGTTCTTTACTGATCGGGGAATTAATCGATTGGACGGGTATTCAATATTTAATCATTCCTTATTTATTTATGGCTAGTGTTGTTGTCTTCGTCAGCTTCCGTGTTGTAGATGTTAAGATTGACAAGAAGCCTGTTCAGTTCTCCGATTTACATAAAATAATTAAAAACCCGCCATTATTATTCTATTTAGCTGCTCTCCTACTCGTTTCAATCACTCATCGAGCAAATGACAGCTTTATTAGTTTATACATTAGTGAATTAGGAGGACGAGATAATTTAGTTGGTATAGCTTGGTTTGTTGGAGTTGTCAGTGAAGCTGTTGTGTTTGCTTTTGCTGGAAAATGGTTTAGGAAATATCAACCCCTTATCATTATAGCAGCTGCTGGTCTTATTTATGCCCTAAGGTGGTTCATGTATGGGTTTATATCCATTCCAGCTGCTATTGTATTTTTCCAAATCTTACACGGACTTTCATTTGGTGTTTTTTACTTAACTTCATTTCAATATGTGACTCGGCTAGTCCCTGATCAATTACAAACGACGGGACATCTTCTATTTGCAACTGTATTCTTTGGGATATCAGGAATTATTGGCTCACTAGGAGGCGGCTTTGTACTGGAGCATTACGGTGGACAGACATTATATATTATAATGGGAGGAATGGCATTACTTGGCTCTTGCTTTATTTTGTTTTATCATACAATCATGCGGAGGACATCAACAACCAGTAACTGATGAATTCTTATTGAATAAGGAGGTCTTAGTGTGGAACAAGAGACAATTGTGAAAGTCTGTTTACTAGCAGGAAAAATAATGCTGCAAAGTGGAGCGGAAACTTATCGCGTAGAAGATACAATGGTTAGAATTGCTCAAGCATTTAAAATGCAAAATGCTCAAGCTTATGCAACGCCAACGGCAATCATGTTTGCTGTCGATATGACAGCATCGTCTAATTTTGTTCGAATTGACGAACGGGCAACGGACCTGCATAAGGTAGCAGAAGTAAACAGTATTTCAAGATATATTTCAACTGGAGAGCTTTCGCTCATAGAAGCAAGGGACCAACTACTAAATATTGATCAACAACAAAACAGTTTCTCAGTGTGGTTGCAACTTTTAGCTGCCGCCTTTGCCAGCGGGTGTTTCACCATTATGTTTCAAGGGAGTTGGCATGATTTTATTCCTGCAATGATTGTGGGTGGATCAGCTTTTTGTTTGATGATCTATTTTCATAAATTGTTGAAAATTCGCTTTTTCGCAGAATTTTTGGCTGCTGTATTCCTAGCTTTTACTGCATTTTTGATGGTTGTCATAAATTTAGGTTTAGATATTGATAAAATTATTATCGGTTCAGTCATGCCACTTGTGCCTGGTCTATTAATTACCAATGCTGTTCGTGATTTAATGGCTGGCCATTTAGTATCTGGAATGACGAAAGGTATTGAGGCCATTTTAACAGCTTTTGCAATTGGTGCTGGGGTGGCCATTGTTTTATTGCTTGTTTACTGAAAAGAAGTGAGGTGATTTGATGATCATTGAACAATTAATTGTTAGTTTTATTGCAGCAACAGGCTTTGCAATTATTTTTAATGCACCACGCCAATCCTTATGGCAATGTGGGACGGTTGGGATGTTTAGTTGGCTTGTCTATGTTATTCTTGCCCGGACATTAAATGTGAATATTGTCATAGCCACATTAATAGCAGCAATTGTAGTTGGTATTTACAGTCAAATATTAGCTAAGAGGTTTCGGACTCCGATTATTATTTTCAATATTGCTGGCATTATTCCTCTTGTTCCCGGCGGTCTGTCATATGATACGATGCGTTTTTTTGTGATAAATGATTATGATTTAACAATTGCTTCAGCAGCTACTGTAGCGATGATTTCTGGTGCGATTGGACTCGGGTTAATTGTTTCTGAGATCATTAATCAGTTGATTCGAAATATGCAATGGAGAAAATACCAAAGTGAATATGATCGTAAAGGTGTGACACGATGAGTAGACTCACATGACATCAATTCAATTAAATGCATTCAGTTATTTAATCAGTTAAAATGAACATACTAGCTAATTAAAGGAGGAATAGAAAATGATTACCTTAAAAAAAGAAGTGCATAAAGTTCATGAAATAACGAATGATCGAGGAACAGTTAATTTGGCGGCTTCAAGCAGCAGTGGTGTAGATGCTTTTTCACCAGGTGATTATTTAAGTGGTTCGATTGCGATTTGTATGGGTTTAACACTTGACGCTCTTATTGAAAGAGATCAATTAGATATTCCAAGCTATTCCATCGATGTATCTTCAACAAAGGCAGAAAATGCTCGTCCATCAAGACTAGAGAAATTCGATGTTAAAATTACCTTTGATGCAGATCTAGATGATAAGACAAGAGAACGATTAGTAAAATCTGCAAAACGGGGCTGTACGATGGGGAATACTATTGAACATGGTGCTCCAATTGATGTTGTTTCTGAGTGAGAAAAAGAAAAATATTGAACATAAAAGTGGTGCAGATCTCTACTTGCACCACTTTTTTTATGTATTATTTCACATAATTGCTATGTATCTGTCTATTAAAACTTTTGGATGTAACATCTTGTTTATCACATGATTTAAGCTGTCAAAAATGCAGAACAGAGAACACAACTAAGGAGAGACAATATCTCTCTCATGACAAACTTAATAACTATTCGTGATCGTTAACAATAAATTAGAATTCCCGATTAAATTTATGCTTGTGGTTATGATTTTCTACTAAAAAACATCTTTCAAAGATTGTTTAAGTTTGTCGATAAAGTTTTCATAAGTTAGCTCATCATATAAAGCGTGAATCAGCTTTTCATTTGTAACTAATGAAGATAAGTAATGCCAAAGTTGAAAGGATTTAGGATTATTTTTTTCGATACTAACTAAAATCACTAGTTTAACCCAGTTATTATCTCCCCAATTGAGCGGTTGATCGAGTAATCCTAACGCTACAAAGGTTTGATCAGTCGTAGGGGTTAACGGGTGGGGCATCGCAATCGAATGACCAAAATAGGTATCCCCTCGTTCTTCCCTCGCATGGATACTTTCCTTCAAGTCATTATTCAAAGTAAATTTGTCTTTTGCTAATACACATAATCGATTAAGCAGTTCTTCTTTAGTCTTCACCTGACCTTGGAAGGTAAGGTCTTTATCAAACTTGGAAACAATACTGTCCATACTATCAAAGCCATTGATTGCTAGATTGATTTTTAAAAAATCTTGATCATTAGGGAAAACATTTACTTTGACTGCTGAGCCTTTGTATAGTGATAGATTTTCCTCAGTAGTTAATAATGCATCATAAGTTGGTAAATTAATATCAATTTTTCGTGGATTTGTAACGACTATATCAGAGATCTGATTGTTGAACCAAGTTAATATTTTATCTTTTAAAAGCATTATTTCTGATTCTCGTAACGAACTGATCAATAAGACGTTTTTTTGCTTTTCAATAACTGAATAGCGTTGCAATCCATAATTAAAATAAGAAGATAGATAAGAAAGTTCATCATCATTCACTTTCAGATGGAACCGTTCGAAAATTAATTGAGATAAATAACTCGCAATATTCGTTGCGACTGGGAAAGTTTGTTTTATTTTAGTTGATAATTTACTTTTTAATTGCATATCTAACTTTATCCTTGTTAACAGAGGTGCAACATGCAAAGTGATAGAATTTTTAAAATCAGATTCTTGCGTGAAATCTACCCCGAATTTCTCTTTAATATTTTCAAAGGCTTCATCTATAAAGCGATAAATTTCTTCTGAAATAATATTATTATTCATCTCATTTTTACTCATCAAATTTGTTGCAAGATAACGCCTTTCATTTTCAAAATTATAATCTCTTAATAGACTTTCGGACATGTAATGACTAATTATTTCTTTTGAAATCAAATATTCAGTTGTACTTTCAATATTGATTTCATTTTCAAGTTTATAGATAAAATGTCTTTTGTTTATTCTATGAATCATTAATGCCACGTGCATAAGGAGATTTTGTAAAAAAAAATCAGAAATAGAATAATTATATTTATCCAAAATCGCTGTAACCGTTTTAGTTAATTCTGTTGAATATTCAATATGACCAGTATTTTTTCTGATTTTATGAGTTTCCGTTAATTTGAAAAGATGTTCATTGATAATGCACTTTCTTTTATTTGTTTCATTACCTTCAATTCGATAACCTTTCTCTTTTTTATAAATCAATCTTAAACCATATTTCCCTACTAATTCTTCACCTAATTTTATATCATGATACAACGTAGAATCAGAAATAAAAAAGTTATTTTGAAGTTCATATTTTGATATATATTGACTCTGCGATAATAGATGAAGGATGATTTTTTTAACACGTAAATATTGTTCATCATATACATTTTCAAATCTTCCTGTTTTTAATGATAATGAAAAATGCTCAAATTCCTCAGAATTTTTAACTAACAAAATAGTTCCTTTCCCTTTTTTTGCAAACAACTCTAAAAAACTAAACTGAGTACAATATTCTTTAATCACATCTAAATCAGCTTTTATTGTACGAGAAGAGACATTGAATAAATTTGCTAATTTTTTAGATGTTATATATTCTTCCGAATGTTCACAGAAATATAGGAGAATGTCATATTCTCTAGTTGTCAACAATGTACTCACATACCTTTCCTTGAAAACGTTTTAAACTATTTTAATTATAGCCTGTTATTTTATATAGCTATTTTTTTGTATTTCACTTGAGAAAGTGAACTCAACAAAAAACAGGCAATAGTAACTGATGATATAGTTGCCTCAGAAATTAAAAAGAAAGGGGTAATGATCATATTTGATAGAAAAAATAAGAAGCGTAAAAAAGCAAAACAAAATATTTATTCAGGGAGGGAAGTAAATGGACAATATAGTATATACCCGAGTTGATGATCGCTTAGTTCATGGACAAGTTATGACAGGCTGGGTCAGAGTCACTGGTGCCAATCATGTGCTCATTATTGATGATCAAGTAGCAAAAGATACATTTATGATAATGATGATGAAACAAGCCATGCCGAACTTAGTTAGTTTACATGCAACAACAATTGATGAAACGAGAGAATATCTTAAAAATAAAGGAAAGAATAAAAAAATTATAATTCTAGTTAAAACACCTGTAACCATTAGAAAATTGTGGGATGCAGGGGTCAAAATTGAATCTGTTGGAGTAGGGGGAATGGCGACAAGAGGAAACCGTACCAAACTATACCGTAATATTGCTGCAGATGCTGAAGAGCGTACGGCACTTAAAGAACTAAATGAACTAGGAGTGGATGTATATTTTCAAGTGACTCCTGACAATAGCAAAGTACGCTTAGATAAAGTTAAATTATAAATGAAAGGGGATTCTATGTTATGGATGTAAGTTTTATTCAAGCCTTTTTAATTGGTGCTCTTTACTATTTAACTGTTGCGAATTCACCATGGTTAACTGGCTTAACTAGTGTTTCAATACGTCAGCCTATCGTAGCCGGCACGATTGTAGGAGTTATTTTAGGAGAGCCATTACAAGGGGTGATAATTGGTGCGACATTAAATGCATTTTTTATTGGATTTATTTCTCCAGGTGGAGCAGTATCCAGTGAACCTGGAATTGCAGGGATTATTGGAACTTCTTTAGCAATAATGACTGGTGCAACACCAGAAGTTGCCTTATCATTAGCTATTCCATTTGGCTTACTAGGAACGCTTATTTGGAATATTCGTATGACTGGTAATACCTTTTTTGTTCATTGGATGGATAAGGTTGTTGAAGAAGGTAAGTATAAGAAAATATTTTTTATCCATTTAATCCCTTCCCAGATTTTTACCTTTGTTATTAGTGCTGTTCCAGTATTTCTAGTGGTCTATTATGGTGGAGGACAGGTTGAACAGCTTCTAACTTTACTAGAAGGTCGTCCTATAGAGGTGCTAGAAGCTATTGGCGGAATGTTACCGGCTCTAGGAATTGCTTTAACATTGAAAGTAATTATGAACAGAAAAGGAATTATTCCATTTTTCCTTGTTGGTTTCTTTATCATGACTTATACAAATATTCAGATGTTGTTATTAGCTGTTTTAGCAACCATTTTTGTTTATTTCTACACTGAGTTGAAATTTTCAAAACAAGGGGAGGCGTAAAATTAATGAGTGCACAAAGCTTAGAAGAAGTCCGCGAATTACCGAAAAACAGAAAATTAACAAAAAAAGATTTAAACAAATCGTATTTGTATTGGATCTCGTTATCTCAGGCTACTTATAGTTGGGAAAGGATGATGGGGCCAGCTATGGCTGGATGCATGATTCCAATTATGGATCGTTTATATCCTGATAATGGGGAGTTTGAAGAAGAAAGAAAAGAAATGATGTCTCGTCATATGGAATTCTATAATACGGAAGCTTGGTTAACTGGTCCGCCAGTTCTATCCGTTTTTTTATCTATGGAAGAAGAAAAGGCTGCAGGGATGCCAATCAAAAGTGAAGATATCTCTGGTATGAAAACAGGATTAATGGGGCCGTTTGCGGGCGTTGGTGATACATTACGTCAAGCAACATTAATTCCAATTATAGGATCGATAGCTATTTCGCTGGGTAGTGCGGGGAGCTATTTGGGACCTGTTCTTTATATGGTAGCTACTCTATTAATCAATTACTTGTTTTCATATTTTTCTTTCCATGCAATGTTCAAAAAAGGGAAAGAAGGACTTCAAGAAATCTTTGAAAGTGGTGTTCTTGAAAAATATATGACATTAGCGACTGGGGTAGGAGCTATAACAATTGGTGGATTAGCAGCAAATACGGTCAATGTTACTTCTTCATTGGTTTTAGACTTTGGTGAAGGAAATATAATGGAAATACAGGAAATTCTAGATACGATCATTCAAGGGCTACTACCATTAGGTGCCATATTCCTAGCACTGTATTTATTGATCAGTAAAAAGTGGAATTCAACAAAAGTATTACTCATGTTGTTAGCTGTTTCTAGTATAGGAGCTGCTATTGGGATTTTATAAAATTGGGGGGAAGCTGATATGCATGCAACAATTATTGGTGGCGGAAGAATAGGAAGAGGTTTTATTGCTTCACTTCTTCAACGAAATAATATAGAAAAAGATTTTATGGATATATCAGAAGAGTTATTAAATCTTTTTAATTCTCACAAGAATTATAATGTTCATATATTAGGTAATAAAAATAATAATACCATTATTGAAAATTTCAAGGCGGAAAATGTAAATGATGAAGAAGCACTAAGAAAAGAACTTTTAAAATCCAAGTTTATTTTCACTGCCGTAGGTGGAAAGAACTTAAAGTTAATAGGAACTAAGATTGGTAAGCAGTATAGACACTTACTGGAGGAAGGTATGGCTCCTTCTTTTGTAATCATTACTTGTGAAAATTGGTTAACGCCAGCAAGTGACTTGCAAAAGAGTATCTTAGAAGAGTTGAATGAAGAACAAAAAAATATATTTTTAAATAAGGTAGATGTGACACAGGGGGTCATTAGAGCTTCAGGTACTTCAGCACCAAAAGGTGAAGAGACAGAAAATTTGCTTGATACTTGGATGCAAGACTACTGGGTATTACCTGTTGATCAATCAAGAATTAAAAACAATGCTATACCACAATTGAAATATTTTGATTTTAAAGAAGACTTCGGAGAGATGTTAGCACAAAAAATATATACTAATAATACGAGTGTAGCCTTAGTAGGGTATTTAGGTTATTTAAAGGGGTACAATTACGTAGCTGAATCAGCAAACGATTTTGAAATAGAAACGATTTTCAAAAAATGTTTTACAGAGATCAATCATGCTTTAGTTTACTCGTTAGATGTCTCAGAAGAAAGCCAAAAGGAATTTTCTGAAATTGCTGAAGCTAAATATAAAGATTATAAAATTGTTGATCATGTAGTTCGAATAGCTAGAGAGCCATTGCGTAAATTGTCGCCAGATGATCGTTTTATCGGACCAGCTAAAATGGCTCAGGAGGCTGGAATAACTCCTAAAGCTATTTCCCTGGGAGCAGCTGCTGCTTTGTATTTTGATTATTATGATGATGCTGAAGCAATGAAACTCCAGACTTTAAGAAAACAAAAGGGACTAGAATACGTGTTGGATACTGTATGTGGGCTTCAAGATAACAGAGAATTGAAAGAGTTAATTTTAGAAAGTGTAAATCAGTTAAAATTAAAAGGTTGGATTAAAGGAGATGTGACTCATGACTAAAAAGGCAGTTGTATATGGTGCAGGTCAATCTGGAAGGGGATATCTCGCAAGATTTCTAAAAGAATCAGGTTATCAAATCACGTTCATAGAAACAGATCGTAAACTTGTGGATTTGTTAAATGAGGATAAATACTTTTTTATTCATTTTTATCATAAGGATCGTACGCCTGTTTTAATTGATCAGTTTCATGCTTTGACTTTAGATGATGATTTATCCTCAGTATTGAAAGAAGCAGATATTATATTAACGGCAGTAGGGGAACAAAACTTAAAAGCGGTTGCTGCTTCTCTTGCTAAATATTTAGAGAAAACTGAGCTGCCTCAGTTATTAACAGCAGAAAATGGAACTAATCCTGCCCGTGTATTACGTAAAGAACTAGAAAAACAATACAAGGGCAGTATATCCAATGTAGTTTCTCAAACAGCTATATTTTGTTCGACTATTAATATTGAAGACACAAGATTAGATATCCTATCGCAAAATGAGACTTATTTTCCGTATGATTTAGAAGGATTTAATGGAAGCTTGGATTTTCCAGGAGCAGAGCCTAGAAAAAACTTTGAACATTTCTTTGAACGAAAAATATATACTTACAATTGCTTGGCAGGGTTAATTTCTTATTTAGGGTATGTAAAAGGATATAAAATATATGGAGAAGCAACTAATGATACAGAAGTTTCAAAGATTATTGATGAGCTATTAGAAATATTGAATCCTAGTTTAGCAGAGTATTTCAACATTTCATTAGAAGAACAGGAGCTGTTTGCAAATAAGGCTGTTGAAAAATTTAAAGATATGAAAATTTTAGATTATGTTATAAAAAATGGACGGGCCCCGAGAAGAAAATTAGGAAAGTCAGAGCGGATATATGCACCCTATAAAATATTAATTAATCATGATCAGGAAGCAACGATTATGTGCTTAGTTGCTGGAGCAGCTTTAGTTTATTTAGAAGAAATAGAATACACTGGTCATTCGTTTGATCCAGAGGAAGAATTACTCGCCATTCTGGATTTAAATGAAAATGATCCGTTTGTTAAGCTAAGTGTTAGTGCTTATGAGCATATAAAACAAAATAGAGCTACAGTTTCATTAGTGGAGCTATTAAATAGTTTACGAGCGGAGTAAAGGAGCGAGAGAATGGTTGAAGTTTTAATTGTAACTCACGGCTCTCTTGCCGATGGGTTAATTGATACAGCAAAATTAATTGTTGGGGATATCTCTAAAGTATCTGGTATTGGATTCAAACAAGGTGATGATCCTGAACAATTAATTAAATTGATTAAAGAGAAGATTAACGATACATTGAAGAAGAATAATCAATTACTCATTTTTGCGGATTTATTAGGCGGTAGTCCCTCTAATAAAATTGCAATGTGCTTAAACAATATGAATGAGATAGATAAGGTAGAGGCTGTAGTAGGTGTAAATCTCCCTATGCTATTAGATACTTTAATGTTGTGCAATGTTGAACATGATGTTCAAAAAGTAAAAGAAAGTTGTCTGAAAAATGGCGTAGAAGGAATCAAAGACTTGAAAAAAATATTTGGACTCTGAATATGATGTGAAGGTGAGATTGTCTTACTTGATACAGTAAATATTCATAAGTAGGAAATATAGGGTTGGATTGATGAGATTATAAGTTTACCTATTGCTCCAAAGCTTATTTTAAAAATAAGGGGAAGAAGTAGAAAGCCTATATATAAAACATAAAAATATCTGATGCACCCAATATTAAAGCAAAAATAATGGGAGCTAGAATAGTAAATGATATAGGCTTTGTTATGAGGAGCAGAGACTAATACAGTTTTTGCTGAATGACTAGATAAAGAGATGAATAATCGACGAGCTCAGGAGTGTATAGAAGTGTTTAACAAGCATACAAAAGAGAGTGATAAAGATGACAATTAAAATGGCTGCTTCATTAATGTGCGGGGATATGTTAGCTATTGGAGATGAATTGGGAAGGTTGGCAAAAAGTAAATGTGATTTGCTTCATTTAGATGTAATGGATGGTATGTTTGTAGATAATATGGCCCTTTTTCCTGAGTGGATAGAGCGAATAAAAGAGCAAACAACGATTCCCTTTGATATTCATTTGGCTACAATGGTCCCTGAAAGGTATTTGGAAATGTTTATCAAACTTAAGCCAGAATACCTTTCATTCCATATTGAAACAACAATTAATCCAATGAGATTGATAAACATCATACGGGAAGCAGGAATAAAACCTTCAATTGCTATTAATCCAGAAACCCCTCTTGAGAGGATTGAACCGTATGTTGAGTATATAGATATGGTGTTATTAATGACAGTAAATACAGGGTTTGCTGGACAATCATTTAAAGAAGAAACTTTAGATAAATTAAAGGAATTAAATAAATTAATACGTAAAACCACAAACAAACCATTAATAGAAGTAGATGGAAATATCCATAATGATACGATTGAAAAAATGAGGGGTTTTCTTCCAGATGTATTTGTACTGGGGACATCAGCATTGTTTCATGATAAGGACAATCTAACGTATGAAGAGAGAATAGAGGCAATAAGAAATAGAGTTCATGAATTACATTCTTTTAATGAAGGTTTCGCATAATATCCAGAAAACACTCAGTTGTGGAACTGATAAAATTGCTGAGTGAGAGTATGCTGAAGAGAAACAAATACAGTATGCTAACTATAGACATTTAAATAGTTGAGGATCTAGAAAATAGCAGCTGTCGCAAGATGTATCTTTTGTGACAGCTGCTTTAAAGTTTGTTAACCTTTTTGTTATTGTACAGTTGGGGAAGGTTAGATTTAACTTAGAATATTTAGATTATGTATGAAATATAAAATGCCTACCCAATAGGACCTAGGCCGCTAAAGAATGATATCAAGGCAAACTTACACAATTAGCCTCTATCCTTTCCCTTTCAAATTTATTATGAGATCCAATTCAAATGATAAGTTCTTATTATCCTTCATTTTGAGATACATGATTAAAGGCTCCCCAAATGTTTTGAAGTGCTACTGCTAGAACGGCAATTATTCCCGGGCCTGTTTGAAAAACCGGTCTCTTCTGATACTAAAAAGGCTGTTGCACAACCTATTCTTCATTTAGCTACAAACACTATTTAAACTTTATAATATTGAGTTACAACTGATTGTATCATTTTCAAAGATTCACTAGAACATCATACAAATAAAAAAGCTTATTCACTCTCGCCCACTTGTTAGGGAATGATCTTTTATGGCGCGCTTTTTTGTATAAATATTCAATTATAATACTATTATAAATTATTTATACAATACTATTGCATAAACATACAACATCAAGTATAATGATTAATCACAATGGTTATAGGGAGTGTTTTAAAAATGAAAGTAGCTATCATTGGAGGATCGGGATATGGGGCTGTTGAATTAGCAAGGTTATTATATCAACACCCATATGTTGAAGTGTTACAAATTATTTCACACTCACAAGCAGGGACTATTTTCTCAGAAATATATCCACAGATGGTGACAATTCTCGATCAACCCATGGCTGACTTAAAATTAGAAAAGCTTACAGATGATATTGACGTTGTCTTTTTAGCAACACCATCGGATGTTAGTCATAAGCTTATTCCAAAAATTCTTGATTTGAAGTTAAAGTGTATTGATTTATCGGGTGACTTTCGTTTGAAAGACCCAGCACAATATCAGCAATGGTACGGATTTGAAACAACAGCTGAAAAGTATCTTAATCAGGCGGTATACGGATTAAGTGAAATATATCAAGAGGAAATCCTTGATGCACAACTAATTGCTAATCCAGGCTGTTATCCAACAGCTGCCTTACTTGCACTAATTCCTGCAATTGATGGCAATCTTATTTCATTTAACTCAATTATTATTGATGGAAAAACAGGCGTTTCAGGAGCAGGCCGTGGTTTATCATTAAATGTCCATTTTTCAGAAATGAATGAGAATACAAAGGCTTATCAACTGGGTGTACATAAACATATCCCTGAAATCGAACAAATATTATCTGAAAAATCAAATGATTCAATCAATATAAATTTTACACCACATATTGTCCCAATGACAAGAGGGATGATGACAACTATATATACGGATTTATTGGCTGATGTATCACAAGAACAAGTAGAAGAATGGTATGAGTGTTTTTATCAGAATCATCCATTTATCAGAGTGCGAAAAGCAGGTCAAATCCCGAGTACAAAAGAGGTTTATGGAAGTAATTATTGCGATATTGGCCTTCATGTAGATAAAAGAACAAATAAATTAATGATCGTTTCAGTTATTGATAATTTAATGAAAGGCGCGGCTGGTCAAGCGATTCAAAATCTGAATCTGATGTCAAATTGGGATCAACAAACAGGTTTGGCTGATGTGCCGATTTATCCATAGGAGGTTATTGTCATGAATACTGTCACAACAAAGCAAGCGATAATAGAGGTAGACCAAGGTGGCGTTTCATCACCTAAAGGGTATCAAGCAGGTGGCTTGCACTGCGGCATTCGCAAAGAGAAACTAGACTTAGGTTGGCTCATTTCAGAAACACCAGCCGATGCTTTTGCTGTTTATACCACGAACCTTTTTCAAGCAGCACCATTAAAAGTCACTCAAGAAAGCTTAGCTGCTGAACAAAAGTTACAAGCATTAATCGTTAATTCAGGGATAGCAAATGCGTGTACAGGAGATCGAGGTCTTCAAGATGCGGAACACATGCGAGCAAAAATGGCAGAAAAATTTGGGCTAGCCAAACATCATGTTGCCGTAGCTTCGACTGGTGTAATTGGTGAGTTTTTGCCAATGGAGAAGGTCACTGATGGAATAGCAGCGATTGATTCGGCGAACGACTCGTTTGAAACAGCGATCCTAACCACAGATACAAAAGAAAAAAAGATCGCTGTTCAAGTTGAAATCGATGGACAAATCGTGTCGATTGGCGGGTCTGCTAAAGGATCTGGCATGATCAATCCGAATATGGCAACGATGTTAAGTTTTATTACGACAGATGCGGTTGTTCAACCTAAGGCACTAGATCAACAACTCAAACAGTTGACTAAGCAGACGTTTAATATGATTACGGTAGATGGCGACACAAGTACAAACGATATGGTGTTAGTGATGGCTAATGGTCAAGCACAAAATCAAACGCTTGATCCAAATCATCCGCAATGGTCATTATTTACTGAAGCGCTGGGAGTTGTTTTTCAGTTTTTGGCAAAGGAAATTGCCCGTGATGGGGAAGGAGCAACCAAGCTAATTGAAGTGCAAGTTGAAGGGACAGAAACGGAAGCGGACGGACAAAAAATTACCAAAGCGATTATTGGTTCGAATTTAGTTAAAACAGCTATCCATGGTGAAGATGCGAACTGGGGGCGTATTATAACAGCGATTGGTTATAGTGGAGTTGCCATCAACCCTGATCAAGTCACTGTTAAAATGGGTCATACCACCGTGGTGGAAAAGGGTTTACCGGTAGCATTTGATGAAACGGAAGTAAAGACATATTTAGCAGGTGATCAAATTACCATTTATGTCAAAGCAGGGACTTCAAATATGAAGGCATTTGGTTGGGGCTGTGATTTATCTTATGAATACGTCAGAATCAATGCATTATATCGAACATAAAGGGGTGGAACAATGACTTATCTTGTTATTAAATGCGGGGGAAGTATTGTTGATGAGTTACCGAGTTCATTTTTTAATAATCTAGTCAAGTTACAAGAAATAAAAAAGATCAAACCCATCATTGTTCATGGTGGTGGACCGATGATTACATCACAGTTAAAACAAATGAATGTCAAAACAACATTTGTTAACGGACTGCGGGTGACAACAGAAGAAGTGCTAGATGTTGTTGAAATGGTTTTAAGTGGTTCGATAAATAAGAAAATAGTTCGAAAAATGATCGATCAAAAAGCAAAAGCGATTGGAATGAGCGGTATTGATGGTCATTTGCTTCAAGCAGCACCGATTAAAGAAGCCGATAAATATGGTTATGTCGGGGATATTACAGTGGTCAATACAGACCTCATTCAAACAATGGTTGAGCAAAATTATATTCCGGTTATTTCACCGATTGCTATCGGGAATGATCATCAGCATTATAATATTAATGCTGATGTTGCAGCTTCAGCTGTTGCGTCAGCATTAAGTGCTCCGCTTTGTTTTGTCAGTGATATCCCTGGGATTTGTATTGATGATCAAGTCCTTCATTTTGCTGATCAGGCAAAAATTAATCAATTGATTAAAGAACAGGTTATTTATGGTGGCATGATTCCAAAGGTGAAATCAGCGCTTAAAGCACTGGAGTTAGGAGCAACTGAGGTGTCGATTGTCAATGGCCTGGAGTCTAATGCCCTTTTGAATTTTGCTAATGGTGATCCAATTGGCACGAGAATTCAACTGGGGGAGGTTAGTTATGTCTAAGCCAGCAAGCACAGTGATGCCGACCTATGCACGCTTCCCATTAACACTGACAAAAGGGGAAGGAAGCTATGTCTGGGATGATAGGGGAGAAAAATATTTAGATTACACGGCTGGTATTGCTACTTGTAATTTAGGTCATCGACCGCCAACAGTTGAAGCAGCGATACAAGATCAACTAAATCAGCTTTGGCATTGTTCGAATCTCTATCATATCCCTAGCCAAGAAAAGTTAGCTGATCTTTTAACCGAATATAGCGCTTTTGACCAGGTTTTTTTTAGTAATAGTGGAGCTGAAGCGAATGAAGCAGCGATTAAATTGGCTCGTCGCTACGCACAAACAGTGAAGCAAACCGATCAATATGAAGTGGTTACTTTTTCACAATCCTTTCATGGACGCACATTGGCCACCCTATCGGCAACTGCTCAGGAAAAGATTCAAGCTGGTTTTGCTCCAAAAATGCCTGGCTTTCGTTATTTACCTTATAATGATTTGGAAGCATTAGCAGACTTAGTCAGACCAGAAACCTGTGCGATCATGTTAGAACTCGTTCAAGGAGAAGGGGGCGTTCATCTAGCAGAGCAAGCTTGGATGGATCAACTGGTTTCTATCTGTCGTGAACATGATCTGCTGATCATTATTGACGAAATTCAAACGGGGATGGGAAGAACAGGGACATTATTTGCTTATCAGCAATATGGATTTGAACCGGATTTGATCACATTAGCTAAAGGGCTTGGATCAGGCTTTCCGATTGGTGCAGTTCTAGCTAAGAAGCATGTTGCCAAAGCATTTTCACCTGACACACATGGTTCAACTTTTGGGGGCAATCCATTAGCAACAACAGCAGGTTTAGCCACTATTACCCATATGGTCGAACCTGACTTTTTACCAACTGTTCAAGCTAACAGCAACTATTTTTGGCAACAGCTCGAGGGCATTTGTGATAAAGCTAAGGGAGTTCAGGCGTTACGAGGAATGGGTTATTTAATAGGGATTGAAGTTGAAGGACAAGCTATTGATTATGTCAATCAAGCCAGAGAAGATTATCAGTTATTACTGCTCGTTGCTGGATCTCAAGTGATACGACTTGTCCCGCCATTGACGACCTCGAAAGTTGAAATAGATCAGGTGATTGAACATTTAGCACAACTATTTGCTACGAACTAAACTGAGATTATAAAAGTGAAATCCGGGGCTGTTGCACAGTGAAGTATAAGCTGTTCAATAGCCTTTTTCTTTGTACGTATTAGAATTGTGATTAAAACATTCTATTCAGTTTTTCGAGGTGGAAATTTACATGAAGCACGTGATAGAAGTGTTCCATCCGACATATTGGCTTAGGTTTTCGTTTGAAACGATTAATAGAAGTGTTCTATTCGACATTTTGACTTGGGGTTTTGTATGAAACGATTAATAGAAGTGTTCTATCCGACATTTTGACTTGGATTTTTGTATGAAATGATTAATAGAAGTGTTCCATCCGACATTTTGACTTGGGGTTTTGTATGAAACGATTAATAGAAGGGCTCTATTCGACATTTTGACTTGGGGTTTTGTATGAAACGATTAATAGAAGTGTTCTATCCGACATTTTGACTTGGATTTTTGTGTGAAATGATTAATAGAAGTGTTCTATCCGACATATTGGCTTAGGTTTTCGTTTGAAACGATTAATAGAAGGGCTCTATTCGACATTTTGACTTGGATTTTTGTATGAAACGATTAATAGAAGGATCCAATTCGACATTTTCGTTTGAAATGATTAATAGAAATTAAACTTAAACGAAAAAGCCTAGCTTCAATATTCTTGCAAATAATTATTGTTGACTGAATGACCGCGCTATATAGCAATTAACACAAAAAGAAGCAATCACAAGATGTAGATCATGCGTACATCTTGCAATAGCTTCATTTTTCAAGGAAGGGATAAATTTGAGTTATGCTCGTTCATGTGGGAATTTTGAGTATTACACATCCCGCTATGCACTCGTACGCAAACACTAAATTTCATCCGCATTCACATTATCATTATATAATTGACTATCAACATACTATAACTCTTCTTTAGCGAGGGGCAAGAGTAAACGTAACCCATTTAAAATAACGAGTAGGGTACTACCCTCGTGGAAAATAACACTTATAGCTAAATTGATTGTTCCAAAAATATTTAAGCTATTAAGCCCTAATACAACAAGCAAGGCGATGACAATATTTTGTTTGACAATACGGTTCATTTTTTTAGCTAAACGGTGTGCATACGTGAATTTTTCTAAATTATTTTCCATAATAATGGAGTCAGCCACTTCGATGGCTACATCAGTTCCTTCACCCATCGCAAAACCAATATCAGATGTTACAAGAGCAGGTGCATCATTTATACCATCACCAATCATTGCTGTAAGTCCTTTTTGAGTTTGGATCGTTTGGATATAAGCTGCTTTATTTTCAGGTAAAACATTGCTATAGACATTGTTAATTCCAATACTTTGAGCGATCGCTTCCCCTGTTTTTTTATTGTCACCAGTAATCATATAAGTTGAAATGCTATGGTCATGTAAATATTTGATCACTTTCTTAACCTGTTTCGCTGGTGTGTCTAACATGGCAATCAAACCAACGATTGCATCATTCTCTTTGAACAAAACGGTTGTCTTACCTGCTTCGGAATAAGTTTTGTAAGCTTTCACAAGATCATTTGGTAATTGATCATTTTTTTGTAATTTACCAATCGAGTATGTTGATCCGTTATACTCCGTGGAAAGACCTTGACCGATTTGGTTTTCTACTATTAAATCAAATCCTTTGTTTGCTGTAAATTTTTCAATAATCGCATTAGCTAAAGGGTGATTAGCTCCTTTTTCCATTGCGACAATAATATCTACCCAATAGGATGATTGTTTATCGTCAACGAATATATAGTCTGTTACTTTTGGTTTTCCTGCTGTTAATGTTCCAGTTTTATCAAAAGCTACGGCTTGAATAGAACCCAAATTCGCAAGGTAGTCACTACCTTTAAACAAAACCCCTCTTTTAGCCAAATTGGAAATAGTGGATAAACTTGCTGGTATAGCCGCAGCTGCTAAAGCACAAGGGGAAGATGAAACTAATGCAACCATACCTCGATAAAAGCTTGTATACCAATCCCAATTTGTGATTAATTGAGAACCAAAAATGAAAAAGGGTACAAAAATTAAAATCGCTTTAACATAGATGGGTTCCGCTTTTTTAATTTTTGTCGCAACCGGTGATAAATTAGCTTGTGATTCCTCAACAACACGCAGAATTTGACCAAAAACACTTTTATCGCTTTCTGTAGTCACCTCCATTGTGAAAGTGCTATTATGATTAATCGTACTTCCATAAACCAAATCTCCAGTTGTCTTTTCCTGTGAAATACTTTCCCCCGTTATTGAAGCTTCATCAATTATCCCTATACCTTTCACGATGATCCCATCTGTTGGAACTTGATCACCCGGTAAAATTTGAACGATATCACCTATATTTAATGCGTTCACATCAACTACTGTAACGTTATCTTCTTCATCTAATCGTCTTGCTTTGGTAGGGTTCATATTTAATAAATGGGTTATTTCTTTTTTACTTTTATTTTTAGCATAATCTTCTAAGAAATGGGCTCCGGCAAATATTAATATTAAGAGAGCAGCTTCATGAAATTGCCCAATAAACATAGCGCCAATAGCTGCCAGTGCCATTAATAAATGCAAATTTGGGTAGAATTTATTCCGTGTTTTTGTTTCCTGACATGTATCGGTAATACCTTCAATAACGACATGATTACCAGCTAAAAATACGGTGACAAAATCCAGTAGGTTAGCCCCCCAACCTGAAGGTAAGAATCTTGCCATTAAAAATGCTGCTAATCCGACAAAGTATAAAATGATTTCCCATTTATGGCTATGTGAATGGTTTTGATGTCCTTTACAACTATGTTGATCTGAAGGCTCGTGTTTGTCAAAATGTATATTTTTATTTATCCCTGATTTATGTTTGATAAGAGAATCTTGTGACATTTTTATCTCTCCTAAATGAATTTTCAATCATATGAACATGTATTCATATATAATGATACATGAATACATGTTCATATGTCAAGGTTTATTTTGTTTTAGTGCTTAACAGAATAAAGGGGGCTAGATTAGCAGGAAATCACGTAAAAATATCTGCGTTTCTTAGCTAGTGAGGTAAGTACTATACGATTGCTTGTATTTTGTTAGTATATTTTTTCATGAATTAAATTACTCTATATTATCGAAGCTTAGCTAAAAAATTTCCGCAATCCTTTTAACGTATAAAAATTGAGTAATTAAAAAAGCTAGACAGGGAAGATCTAGCTTACAAATTAATCGTATATTATTTTGCCTCACAGTTATCTTCTAATACATGATTAGTGACTTGATTTAAAATGTCATAAACATGTTGATCATCAGGACTATAAAAGACGGAACGCTTTTCGCGGCGACTTTTTACAAGGCGTGCTGATCGCAGTACACTCAATTGATGAGAAACAGCTGATTGTTCCATATTAAGTGCTTTACTGATTTCTGATACATTCATTTCTTTTTCCTTTATAAGTAATACAATTGATAATCGGGTTCTGTCACTTAGAACTTTAAATAAATTTATTGTTTTATCGATGATCTGTTCATTATCTAGTTCAGCCATAAATACCCTTCTTTCTATTTTTTCTTAATTAGTTAATTGGTGAAAAATATGTATTTATTTACAAAAATAAGTGAATATATATTATTTAATTAGACTTTCTGTATCATCCATTTTACACTAGAAATCATCACGACACTAGTATGAATAATAGAGTGAAGAAGTTCTATATGTTTAGCTTGATTTGGGATTCGCCTATTTTTTAAGTAATAGCCATGAATTTGACGGCATAAAATTAGTGAATTTGAGTGGTATTTTAATTGATCGACATAGCACCTGTGTTAGACTAGAGATTGAGTATTGATAGCTAAAAGCAAAGATGGAAAGGGGCAATACAATTGAAACATGCATTTAAAGCCTATCGTTTAGAAAAGAAAAATGAAGAAATCATTCGTGGTGTTCGAGAGTTAACGGAGGCAGATTTACCTGAAGGTGAAGTTTTAATCCGTGTCCGTTATTCGGGAATTAATTACAAGGATGCGATGGCAAATATGTCAGATAGTCCAATTACAAAAAACTATCCTGCTATACCGGGAATTGATTTAGCTGGTGAAGTTGTTGAATCAATTGATGATCGTTTTTCTGAAGGAGATCCAGTGATTGTAACGAGTTATGATTTAGGTGTAAGTCATGATGGGGGTTATAGTGAGTATGCCCGAGTTAAAGCTGAGTGGGTTCTACCATTGCCAGATGGCTTGACGTTGAAGCAGGCGATGACATTAGGAACAGCAGGTTTAACGGCAGCTTTATCGATTCATCAACTTGAAGAACAAAAACTTAACCCTGAATCTGGTAAGGTTCTCGTCACAGGCGCTTCTGGTGGGGTTGGTAGTATCGCAACAGCTATGTTAGCCAATCTTGGTTATCAGGTAGAAGCAAGTACAGGAAAAGAAAAAGCCCACCCTTTCTTAAAGGAACTTGGAGCAACAGCAATTATTGATCGTGAAGCAGTTACAGGTGAAAAAATTAGAACGATCGATCGTCAAACATGGGCTGGAGCTGTTGACCCGGTTGGAGGAGAAACGCTTGCTGCAATTATTAGTAAATTAAAATATAATGGTGCCGTGTCTGTTAGTGGACTAACAGGTGGAATAAAAGTACCCACCTCAGTTTATCCTTTCATATTACGAGGGATTCATTTAATAGGTATTGACTCCGTCTTTTGTCCGATGGAATTGAGGAAAAAAGTTTGGAATCGTATGGCAACTGATCTTAAACTAACCGATCAACAATTTGAAACTATTACAAATCAGGTCATTACATTAGACCAATTAGAAGAAACTTTACCAACACTATTAGCAGATCAGTCATTAGGAAGAACGATTGTTAAACTATAACAAAATACACAATAAAAAACGACTCTAAAGTCGTTTTTTTTATTGCCAAAAAATAATGATGTGCTGATCAGGTTAGCTAAAGTTATTCAATGGACAATGTTGATAGAAGGTGAGTGGATAGAAATATATTTGTTTTTTTATCGAGGAACTTGTACGGTTATTGAATTTAAATTATCTATTTTTAATAACTTGTAATGGGAGGGCAAATTTAGTGATTGATATAATAACAAAAGAAGGCATAAAAATTAATTTATAAAAAACAAATTAAAATATTGAATGTACGTACAAATTATATTAATATATAATTATACTTTTAAATATCCGTACAAGAAAAATAATTAACAGAAAGGTGCTGAGGACGTATGCTGGAGGCGTTGAAGGAAAAGGTGCTTAAAGCAAATCTTGATCTGCCTAGACATGGATTGGTAACGTTTACATGGGGTAATGTGAGTGGTTTTGATAAAGAGTCTAGATTAGTAGTCATTAAGCCAAGTGGTGTGCCTTACGATGACATGACAATCGATGATCTTGTGGTGGTGGATTTAGATGGCTATGTTGTTGAAGGGGATAAGAGACCATCTTCTGATACACCCACACATTTAGTTTTATATAAAAAATTCCCCCATATCGGTGGCGTTGTTCATACTCATTCGTCTTGGGCGACAAGTTGGGCCCAAGCTGGGGAAGACATTCCTGCTTTAGGAACGACACATGGAGATTACTTCTATGGTGATATTCCATGTACACGTCGAATGACGCAAGCTGAAGTAGATGGTGATTATGAGTTGGAGACGGGAAATGTGATTGTTGAAACATTCAAGAATATAGATCCGCATGCAATTCCAAGTGTTCTCGTGCATAGTCATGCACCTTTTAATTGGGGAAAGGACCCCGATGAGGCTGTGCATAACGCTGTTGTATTAGAGGAAGTGGCAAAAATGGCTCTGCATACCCAGCAACTTAATCCCGATGTCCAGAGAATGCAGCAGGTGTTACTAGATAAACATTATTTAAGAAAACATGGTAAAGATGCTTACTATGGTCAGTAAAATTTAGAAACAATTGTCTTTAAGAATGTGTTCGAGAAGGATCAAAGGACCGTGTCAACTATGTTTACTATGTTTCAGAATGTATCGGCTGTTAAGTGAAATTCCTTTATCCCGAAGCCTCATTTTTATCGGGCTTTTTGAACATATTCCTTAAGATAAGTTTATATAATATTAATCATTTGGAGGAATCAATATGGTAAAAGTAAACCCTTATAAGTTTTGGTTTGTAACAGGTAGTCAACCTCTCTATGGGGCGGAAACATTATTGGAAGTGGAAAATAACTCTAAAACAATTGTTGCTAGTCTTAATGAGTCCGGCTTACTCCCCAATCAAATTGAATTTAAACAGGTGGCAACAACAGCAAAGGAAATACATGAGCTAGCTTTAGAGGCAAATGCAAGTGAAGATTGTGCGGGAGTGATGACTTGGATGCATACTTTTTCACCGGCAAAATCTTGGATAGCTGGATTAAAAGCACTTCAAACGCCGCTACTGCATTTTCATACTCAATTTAATCGTGATATTCCTTGGGATACGATTGATATGGACTTTATGAACACCAATCAAGCCGCTCATGGAGATCGTGAGTATGGCTTTATTGGAACTCGTTTAGGGTTAGGCCGTAAAGTAATCGTTGGTTATTGGCAAGATGAAGCAGTTCTTGACCAAATTGCAAGCTGGATGAAAACAGCAATTGGTGTGAAAGAAGGTACCAATATCCGTGTTGCTCGATTTGGTGACAACATGCGTAATGTAGCTGTAACAGATGGAGACAAAATTGAAGCACAAATTAAATTTGGCTGGACAGTAGATTATTATGGGATTGGTGATCTTGTTGAAGAAATCAATCAAGTAAAAAATGAAGACCTTGAAAACTTATATCGAGAATATGAAGAATTGTATGACTTACCAGTTGAAGCGAGTGAACCGGGTAAAGTCCGTGATTCCATTCTCTATCAAGCAAAAATTGAACTTGCCTTAAAATCATTTCTGAGCAAAGGAAACTACAACGCCTTTACAACAAACTTTGAAGATTTACATGGCATGAAACAGTTACCTGGCTTAGCGGCTCAACGTTTAATGGCTGAGGGCTATGGTTTTGCGGGAGAAGGAGATTGGCGCACAGCAGCCTTGACTCGTTTTATGAAAATACTTGCAGATAATAAAGGAACTTCTTTTATGGAAGATTATACGTACCATCTCGAACCAGGTAATGAGAAAATTCTAGGTTCACATATGTTAGAAGTTTGTCCAACCATTTCAGCAACCAAGCCAAAGATTGTGGTTAACCCATTGGGAATCGGAGATCGAGAAGATCCAGCACGTCTTGTTTTTGATGGTAAAGGCGGAGAGGCTATTAACGTATCCTTAGTAGAAATGGGGGGGCGTTACCGTCTGATTATTAATGAAGTTCGAGCTGAACAACCGAAACAGGAGACACCACATTTACCTGTAGCCAAAGCTCTTTGGGAGCCTAAACCATCATTAGCTGAAGCTACATCTGCTTGGATTTATGCTGGTGGGGCTCATCATACAGTCTTATCATTGGTTGTCACAACTGAACAATTAGTTGATTTTGCTGAGTTGGTTGATATTGAGTGTGTTGTCATTGATGATGACTTGAATCTTCGTCAATTTAGAAATGAATTAAAATGGAATCAAGCTATTTTTCGTCAATAATAAACAGGAGAGGGCTGGGGCTGTGATTGAGCCCCTCTCTCTTCAATTCTTCATTAACTTAGTTGAAGTTATTAAAGTTATTTAATTCTTGTACTAAGTTAATGATTGGGGTTAGTCTGATTGGTTAAAAAGTGATACAATAATAGTATTAGCCAAAAATAAGTTAAGGCGACAATGAGGTGTAACTTATGCAAACAAAATATAGTATTGTCAAACAAGCGATAAAATCAAAAATATTGGATGGGACTTTTCAACCCCATCAAAAAATAAGTTCTGAAAGTGAATTAATGAAGCTATTTAATGTTAGCCGACATACGGTAAGGTTAGCAGTCGGTGAACTCGTCAATCAAGGTTGGCTCTATCGCGAACAAGGAGCAGGGACTTTCTGTGCAGATCGTTCAAAAGAAAACATTAATAAGACGATTAAGGATCAAAAAAATATAGCGATTATTACGACTTATATTTCAGATTATATTTTCCCTTCCATTATTAGAGGAGCTGAATCTTATTTAAGTAAACATGGCTATCATGTGAGTTTGTTTAGTACAAATAATGATCATGAAAGTGAGCGTCATTTTTTAGAACGGATCTTGACACAGCATTTTGATGGTGTAATTGTTGAACCGACAAAAAGTGCGGTAAGCAATCCAAATATTAATTATTATTTAAATTTAGAACGACAAGAAATTCCTTATATTATGATTAATGCCATTAGCGTTGCATAAAAACATTTTTTACTTGTCAAACGATTAAATGATTGTCAAATTGCTATAAGTTAAAATTTACCATCTGCTTCTGATTTTTAAATTTAAAAAAGTGAACAGTGAACGAAAAGTAGCCCTTATCCACAATTTGGTATTTCACTCTTTTATTAAACAAACAAAGGATCAAAATCAAGTGTGTCTAAATGTTCCACCTCACCTTCGCTATATTGTTTCATAAGGATTTGAAACTCGTGTTCATAATCATATTTTCTTCGTCCTTTTGACGTGCGAGTGGGTGGGCGAAACAACGCTTTTATGAATGTCTCATAACTTTCAAATAGCAGGTTTTTTAACGTCTTTTTGATCGTGAGAAGACGCCCTTTAAACCCAGTGTTATCTTGAATTAAAACGGTTAAACAATAAGTAATCAGGGCCATCCAAATTTGATTGTAAACCGCATTTTGGCTTTTACCATAGAACGTTTTTATTTTTAAATGTTGCTTCATCCATTTGAAAAATGTTTCTATTTTCCAACGATAACGATAGAGATCACCGATTTCTTTCGCGGATAAGCCAAAACAATTCGTGACAATCGTTACGCTGTTACCCTTGGTGTCTTCTGTCTCGATTAATCGTAGGGGCTGAATCATTTTGGTTCCAGATGTCTCGTTACCTAAATAAACATCTTGGTCTTTAAAAATGAGTTGATCTGGATCTGGAACTTGCTCTGAAAGCACTTCAATGTCTGCGTTCTTTTTAAGTCGTGTGACAAACTGGATATCTGAAAGACAAAGCTTTTCAAATTGTTTGTAATCCATATAACCTCGATCAAATAGATAAATTGCATCTGGATCACGATCAATTAATTCATCCATTTGCGAACGGTCCGAATGGATCGCTGGCAGTAACTTAGCTTGATCGGGTATGGTGTGATCTTTCGTGACAATGACTTTTAAGTGTAACCGAACACCTGCTTTAGTCTTTCGAAAGGTCGCCCAAGGGTACTGACTTAAACTCATACTCATTGTGCTTGAGTCAATCACATTTAAACGCGTGATGTCTCGTAAAAAAAGTAAATGGTAGGACATTTTCACCTGAATTTTCTTTGTTAAAAACCGAAAGATATTCTCAAACATTTCAGAGGGCAATTCACTTAATTTTCGAGACAGTTGTGACGTACTGATACTTTCAAATCCTATTTGTTTTTTAAGATCAGCCTTATCTTTTGTTTGTTTTGAAACGCTTGTTAAACTGTCTGTGTCACAGAGTTGAGCAATAATCATTAGTTTAAAGAATCGATAAGCCGTCAGCTTTTTGACATACTTATCAAGGTTCTCGACATGGCTCAAATCTAAAAGTGTTTGTTCATCAATCAGTTTTAGCACTTCACTAATTGTAGATTTTATGGTATTCTTGTCCATGATATGGCTCCTTATTTTTTGGGATTTGGACAGAGCTACCAAACCTAATTATAAGGAGTTTTTTCTATTTTTTGAAATATTTCGAAAAACCACTTGACATTTTGAAAAAATGTTTATGCAAAGCTAATGGATTAATGCTTATTATGATGAATTAGAGCCACTTAGTATTACGGTAGATGATGAAAAAGGTGGTTTATTACAAACTGAACATTTAATTGAATTAGGTCATGATAACATTGTCTGCTTCTTTAAAAATGATGACGGTCAAGGCTCTAGACGGATGAAAGGTTACTTGAAAGCACACCGTAAAAATGGCATTACATTAAATCCAAATAATATAATCACTTATCAAACAGAAGATAAACACCATAAACCAAAGGAAGAATTGGCGAAGCTTTTAGATTTGCCAGAAAAAGAGCGCCCAACAGCTATTGTTTGTTACAATGATGAATTGGCACTGACCCTACTCGATGTGATTAGAGAGAAGAACTTTCAAGTTCCTGAGGATATTTCAATCGTTGGTTTTGATGATTCTTTCCTAGCACAGATTTCTGAAGTCAAATTAACAACGATTAAACATCCACAAAGCGAGCTTGGTGAAGCAGCTGGAGAGATGATTCTTGATATTATAAAAAGTTCAAATGCTAATCCGCAAAAATCGAAAGATACCTTCGAGCCCATTGTTTTTGATACAGAATTGATTGTCCGTAACTCAACGACAAAACCCAAAAATAGCTAAGTTAATACCGTAATAACTCTGTTGTTACGGTATTTTTGTTCAAAAAAGTAAAAGTGTTTAAATAAGAGATCATCACTTTTATACGAGAAGCTAAGATTAAATGGGAAATTGTCCGGTTGAGACTAGGGCAACTCTACATGCTATTTTGAATGTACTTAGGCTCTTAATAAAGTAATAAACTGATCTAAGCATAAAACTTATTTATTACTAATCTTTTAAAATAATTGAAATGGAAAATCAATATCGATATAATGGAAGCGTAAACATATACGTATAATTATAAAATATTGTTGCTGAAAGGAGATAAAATAGTTACTTAAGGAGAAGCAATGCTATCGATTTTTACTAATTATGTTGGCTTTTTATCATAACATTTGAACTGCCGTTTTATAAAACTAACATAAATGTTCACCGAATGATTAAAGAAATAGTATGACAATAATAATCGTTTAGTTAAATTGGAGGAAGAGACATGTCAAAATTAAAAGCAACAATGATCCTAGATAAGAATTATCAAATTGCTCAAGTGGATGAACGAATTTATGGTTCCTTTATTGAACATCTTGGACGGGCTGTTTATGGTGGTATTTATGAACCAGATCATCCAGAGGCTGATGAACAAGGTTTTCGTAAAGATGTGATTGAACTTGTTAAAGAACTTAATGTCCCTATTGTGCGCTATCCTGGTGGGAATATGGTTTCCGCTTACAATTGGGAGGATGGTGTGGGTCCTAAGGAAAATCGACCACGCCGCCTAGAACTTGCTTGGCGTACGATTGAAACCAATGAAGTAGGCACGAATGAATTTGCAGATTGGGCTAAAAAGGTTGGCGCCGAAGTGATGATGGCTGTCAATTTAGGAACAAGAGGTATTGATGCAGCCAGAAATTTAATTGAATATACTAATCACCCGAGTGGAACTTATTGGAGTGATTTGCGTCGTTCTCATGGTTATCAAGAACCTCACAAGATTAAAACTTGGTGTTTAGGAAATGAAATGGACGGTCCTTGGCAAGTTGGACATAAAACAGCTTATGAGTATGGTCGAATCGCCCAAGAAACTGGGAAAGCAATGAAACTAGTAGATCCAACGATTGAATTAGTGGCATGTGGAAGTTCGAATACCAATATGCCGACCTTTCCTGAATATGAAGCTACCACATTGGATCTTGCTTATGAACAGCTTGATTTTATTTCATTACACCAATACTATGGAAATCGTTCAAATGATCCAGCAAACTACTTAGCGAAAAACTTAGATATGGATCATTTTATTAAAACCGTTATTGCAACTTGTGATTATATTAAAGCAAAGCATCGCAGCAAAAAAACAATCCAGTTAAGCTTTGACGAATGGAATGTTTGGTATCATTCAAATGATGCTGATCAACAAATTGAACCCTGGTCAATGGCTCCGCCACAATTAGAAGATCATTATAATTTCGAAGATGCTCTACTTGTTGGAAGCATGTTGATTACATTTTTACAGCATGCTGATCGGGTTAAAATGGCTGCAATGGCCCAATTAGTTAATGTGATTGCACCAATTGTGGCGGAAAATAAAGGACGTGCATGGAAACAAACAATTTTTTATCCATACATGCATACCTCAGTATTTGGGCGTGGTATTTCGTTGAGACCTATTTTAACCACCCCTAAATATGATAGTAAAGACTTTACTGACGTACCTTATGTTGATTCTGCTGCTGTTCATAATGAGGAAAATGAAGAGGTTACTATTTTCCTTGTTAACAAGCACTTAGAATCAAGTATGCCAATTGATATTGATTTAAGAAGTTTTGAAGATTACAAGCTGGTTGAACATATTGAACTTGTCAATGATGATTTAAAAGCGGTTAACACAGCTGACCACCAAGCAGTTCAGCCGCAACAAAATCAGAACACCATACTAGATGGTGGACGTTTAACAGCTCAATTGGAAAAAACATCATGGAATGTGATTCGCCTAAAAAAATAAGGTGAAACTTCATTCAGTGGGGGGGGTTATCCCTTACTAAGGGTAGTGACTACTCATCTTCATCAAACCACTGGGACAGGGACTCAGAATAAGACCCATACTTATTTTCGAGGTGTAATTGCTTTGCCGTTTTCCGTAGTTTGATCACTCGTTTCACTGAAAGGACTTGTGGCTGTGATTATTCGGCAGATTAAAACAATTGGGATTGTGATTACTTGCTCTATCAAAAGACTGTTAGTTGGATCAATAGAGATGTTACTGGTTGTTGGTGCTCTCATTTATAAATGAAAGGTTTCCTTCTTTCTTGAAATGAGGGAGTACGATCAGTTAAGGTGGACTAAAAGGAGTCGGATGAACATGGAACCAATCGATCAACTTTCAAAGCTAATTAAAAAGGCAGAATCAATTGTCGTTTTAACTGGTGCTGGTGTATCAACGGCTAGCGGGATACCAGATTTCAGGTCGGGAAATGGGATTTGGACAGCAGATTATTCTCGGGAATACTATATGTCACGAGCATATTTTTTACAAGACCCAGAGGATTTTTGGCTTAAATATAAAGAAATATTTCAAATCAAGCTGCTGAAGGATTATCAGCCAAATAAAGTTCACTATTTTTTAAGTGAGCTGGAGACAAAAGGGAAGCGGACTTCAATTGTTACGCAAAATGTTGATGGTCTGCATCGTTTGGCAGGGAATGAGCAACATGTCATTGAGTATCATGGGAATTTAGATACCGCAAGTTGTCCAAAATGCGGCAAAAGCTATGGTTTAGCTTATTTGATGGCAGAAGATGTTCCTGTTTGTGTTGAGCAAAATTGTGGGACGATATTAAAACCGGATATTGTTTTATTCGGTGATCCAATTGTGAAACACACGGAAGCAGAAATGGCGATTGACTCGAGTGAATTAATGCTCGTTTTAGGTACGTCATTACTCGTTACACCGTTTAGTTTATTACCGAGCTATGCCAAACAGCGGCATATGCCTATGGCAATAATCAATAGGGAACCAACACCAATGGATGATTTATTTGACTTAGTTATTCATGATGAACTTGTATCAGTTGTTAATCAATTAGAACAAAGTATAATTTGAAGAAATCATATTCCTTCGTACTTTTGTGTGAGAGTGTTAGTCTTTCTTAACACTTGACTCTTTTTAAATTTTCTTTTTCGTTAAATACCTTTCAAATGTGTGAAACATTCGATCAACTAGATGGGCGAACCTTCTAGTTGATCGTTCTGCTTAAATGACTTTCACCGTATATTTTCTTGTTCGTGGTCCATCAAACTCACAGAAGTAGATACCTTGCCATGTTCCCAATACTAATCTTCCTTGTGAGACGATTACGGTTTGAGCATGTCCAACTGTACTCGTTTTTAAGTGGGCTGCCGTATTTCCTTCCATGTGTTGATCTTTGGCATCTGTCCATGGATAGACTTCATCTAAACGGCGGAGAAAATCAGTTTTAACATCTGGGTCAGCATTTTCATTGACAGTTACTCCTGCCGTTGTATGCATGGATGAAACAATGATCGCTGCCTCATCAATCTGTTCTTGAGTAAGCCATTGTTGAATCTGGTCAGTAATGTCTACCATCTCACTATGACCGCGAGTGGTTAACGTGAATGTTTTTAACATAGAAAATTCCTCCTTATAAAAAACTGAGTATACCTTTAGTTTACTAAAAAAATGAATGATGTTAAAATTTTAACAACAAATGATCGGAAAGGATAATTGATATGTCTAAAAAAGCAATACAAACAGATTTAGCGCCTCAAGCGATTGGACCCTATTCCCAAGCAATTGATCTTGGCGATCTCGTTTTTATATCTGGACAAATTCCACTTGATCCAGAAACGATGGAGGTCGTGGGAGAAGATATTAAAGAACAAACCATGCAAGTGATGGATAATTTAGCGGCTATATTAGCAGAAGCAGGTTTAAGCTTTGATAATGTAGCAAAGTTTACGATTTACTTAACTGATTTAAACGATTTTGCTGAGTTAAATCAAACATATGCGAAGTTTTTGTCAGAGCCTTATCCCGCTCGGGCAACAGTAGAAGTCAGTCAGTTACCCAAAGGGGTTAAAGTTGAAATGGATATTATTGCAAAAAGATAAAGAAAAAAGCCAACTGAACGCTTCATCGGTTAGTTGGCTTTAATCATTTAGTGTCGATTGGGAACAAGTTCTGGATGACGGTGTTTAGCCACCACCATTAAGATACCAGATAGCAGCAAAAGCAGGCTGGTTGAAATGAAGACTGCTGAATAGCCTAAACTAGCACTGATTGTTCCACCTAACATGGGACCAATCATATTGCCAAAGAAGCGGAGACTAGTATTGTAACCCAGTACTTCACCTTGCATGGAGAGAGGTGCCTCTTGCCGGATATAGGCAATCCGTAGCGGGATAATTCCACCTAAGAATATACCTAGGAAAAAGCGTAAGATAACAAGTTGCCATAAATGAGTGACAAAGCCGCCTGGAAAATAAACGATGGCGGTAGCAAATAATAAGATCGTTAAGATCCTAATATAGCCTACCCGGTCACCAATGCGTCCCCATCTACGAGCCATTAATAAGTTACCTAAACCTGTTACGGAGAAAGCTAGACCTGAGAAAAAGGCAATCCGACTTGAACCATGTATTTCTCCAACAAATAATGATAAGATCGGTTGAACGCTAAAATTAGCAATTTGGACGATCATTGACATCACCATGACGATAAGAAGCATGGGGTGTCTTAAAATATGCAATAATACTTGTCGACTTGTATATTTAATGGGTTGTTGTTCTTCTTTTATTTGGAACTCTTTGATGCCGAATAAGACGAGAAAACTGGTTATAGATAATATAAGCGCAAGCCACACGAAAGTGGCTGAATAACCAAACATATCAGCTAAAGCTCCACCGATTAAGGGACCCATTAAGGTTCCCGTAATGCTTCCTGTTTGTAGAGTTCCGAGAACTTGTCCAGCTACACGTTTTGAGGTTTGCGTTGTAATTAATGCTTGCGACATGGAAACAAATCCAGTAAAAACTCCCATAAACATTCGGAGGATGAAAAGCTGGAAAATAGATGTAACATAGCCCATCAAGAAAAGTGAAAGAGCTAGTCCAAAGCCAAATATAACAAGAATAGTTTTACGACCCATGCGGTCCCCAATTTTACCCCAAAAAGGTGAAAAAAGAAAAGCTGTCACAAATGTAATACTAAAAATAAGCCCAGACCATGTTTGGATTTGACTATCTGAATAATTACCTAAAGTAGCAATGTAAAGCGATAAAAAAGGCTGTACCATTGTAAGGCTGCCAGAAATAAAGAAATTAGCAACCCACATGATGGCTACATTCCTTTTAATTAACTGTTCTTCTTGGATGCGAATCCCTTCCTTCTAAAATGTTTCGACTCCCTAAATATCTATCATACCTCAACAAACTAAAAAATGAAAGTGACTGTTCTATTAGAATTTTATAGTTTTTTCATGGATAATGGCGTATGATATAGGGTAAACGTAAACTGTAACGAAGTTAATTAATTTGTTCAGAAAGGTCTCCGGCGGATTTAGTGGAAGTAAGGAGTGAGAGAAATGGCAAAACAAGATAAAGATTGGGAACAAGAATATAATCGAGTAAAAGAAGTAGGTAAATTTATTGATCAAAAAATAAACCGTTTAAAAAAATATATCAAAATGATTAAAGAGCGTGTGATCGGGATTAGGAAAGATTTCTGGGAAGATGTCACGGTCAACTTAACAGAAATGGATGATGCCATTGAGACACAAGCCAGTTTAAAACAGCAAGCTGAATTTTTATCAGAAAGAGAACGCAGCCATGGTCAGTTGTCTCAGCAGTTGAATAAGCTATTAGACTTAAAAGAAAAACCCTATTTCGGCCGCATTGACTTTATTGAAGACAAACAATCAGAGAAAGAGCAGATTTATATTGGTACATCATCTTTAATGGATCAAGATGAGGAGCATTTTATTGTCTATGACTGGCGTGCACCAATAGCAAGTATGTATTATGATTATTCACCAGGTCCAGCTGCTTATGAGGCAATTGATGAGAGGATCGAAGGTGAAATGACGTTAAAACGCCAATATGTAATCAAACAAGGTGAATTAACGGGTATGTTTGATACAGGTTTAACGATTGGGGATCATTTATTACAAAATGTGCTGGGACAGTTTGCCAATACAAAAATGCAAAGTATTGTTGCAACCATTCAACGTGAACAAAATAAAATTATTCGTAATGAAAAAAGTAAATTTTTAATTGTACAGGGAGTTGCAGGAAGTGGAAAAACATCAGCAGCTTTACAAAGAGCGGCCTATTTACTTTATCGCTATCGAAAACAACTAACTGCGGATCAAATGATTTTATTTTCACCCAATCCATTATTTAATAGCTATGTTTCCCGAGTCTTACCTGATTTAGGGGAAGAGAATATTAAACAAATGACATTTTATCACTATGTTGAACAGCAATTACGTGAGCGTTTTAAAATTGAATCGCCGTTTGAACAGCTAGAAGTCGCTTTTACTGAAGGACAAAAAGATGATTGGCCTCGTCTTGTAGGGATGCGTTATAAGTCGAGTGAACATTTTCAAGCTCGAGTAGATACCTTTTTAACAGAGCTTTTAGAGGAAGGACTACAATTCCGAAATATTCGCTTTCGTGATCAACTCGTTTTTGACAAGCAAGAATTAGCCAAGTATTTTTATCGATTCCCTGATCGCACTTCCATCCAGCTTCGATTAGAGAAAATGACTGAATGGATTTTACAGAAATTAAAAGAGATGGAACATGAGCTTTTAAAAGCAGATTGGGTTCAAGATGAAGTTGAGCTTCTTGATAAAGATGATTTTCAAGATGTTTTTATGAAAATGCAGGAGCAGTCTTATGATCAATCAGATAGTGACGTTGAAGCTTATTACTTAAAACGGAAGGTTATCAAACGTCAATTAACCCCACTTCGAGAAAAAGTAAAGCGCTATGCCTTTGTCAATACAAAGCGTACTTATTTACGACTCTTTGACCAAGAGGAGGCAGGTCAAGGCTTAACACCAGAGGAGTGGAAGGAGTTGGCTGCTTTCACTAAACAAAATATTAACGAAAACTTCTTAACCTGGGAGGATGCGACCCCATTTCTCTATTTTGAGAAAATGATTATCGGGTTTGAAGAGAACCGAGCCATAAAACATATTATTTTAGATGAAGCTCAAGACTATTCTACTTTTCAATTACGTTATTTAACGCATATCTATCCGAATAGTCGGATGACATTATTAGGCGATATCAACCAAACCATTTATTATCACAGCTTAACAGGTAATATTCTTGCTGATTATACTGAAGATCAGACAGAACGAATAACATTATTAAGAAGTTACCGCTCAACACGACCGATTGTTGAATTCACAAGATCTTTCATTGAAAATGGTGAAAAAATTGAGCCCTTTAATCGTGAAGGAAATAAACCTATTGTCTATGAACTCGATAATCCAACGATTGCTGAGTATAAATTGTATGACACAATTGATAGCTATTTAAACAAAAAATATGGTCATATTGCAGTTATTACCAAAACAATAGCTGAAGCAAAGGAACTCGCTCAGCTATTAGCTAAATCTTACCAAGAGGTTCAATTAATTGATGAAGAAACCCATACATTTAAAGAAGGGATCCATGTGATCCCAGTCTATTTAGCCAAAGGGATTGAATTTGATGGTGTGATTGTTTATGATGCATCTGCTCACCAATATTTAAATGAGCTGGAGCGCCATATTCTCTATACTGCTTGTACCCGGGCCATGCATGATTTAACATTAATCGCCATTGGCGGTGTCTCACGTTTTGTTAAAGAAGTACCAGAAAGCTTATATCATTTTTATAAAGTACATGAAGTTAGTATAGAGTAAAAAGAAAAAAGCCTTGACGATCGATAAATTCGATCGTCAAGGCTTTTTTTATCCTTATTTAGAGCATTAATAGCAAACTTAATGCCATTACGGCCATTCCTGAAATAACGCCATAGATTGAGGTATGTGTTTCATCATAACGTTTTGCTGCTGGGATTAATTCATCAAGTGAAATGAACACCATAATGCCTGCTACGCTAGCAAAAATAATACCGAAAAGTGTATCGGTTAAGAATGGCATTAATAATAGGTAGGCGATAAGTGCTCCAGCAGGCTCTGCTAATCCTGATAGGAAGGAAAGTTTAAATGCCTTTTTCTTACTCCCTGTGGCAAAATAAACAGGAACAGAAATGGCAATCCCCTCTGGAATATTGTGAATCGCAATGGCAATGGCGATTGGGATCCCGAGTGCAGGATCTTGGAGTGTTGCAGTAAATGTGGCGATTCCCTCTGGAAAGTTATGAATTGCAATTGCCAATGCAGTAAAGGAGCCCATCTTTAATAAACTTTTATCTTGAAGAATAGATGGTTTCTTTTCCATGTCCTCAACTTTTTTTACTTCATGAGGGTTTTTCTCCTCTGGAACAAAACGGTCAATTAATCCAATTAATAGCATACCACCAAAGAAACTGGTCACAGTCACCCATGAACCAGAAGTCTCACCAAGCTCACTAATTAAGGATTCCTGAGCCTTGAAGAATATTTCTACCATTGAGACATAAATCATCACGCCAGCGGAAAAACCGAGAGAGAAGGAAAGGAATTTTGTATTTGTTGTTTTTGCAAAAAAGGCAAGTACACTTCCAATTCCAGTTGCTAAGCCGGCAAATAAAGTTAAACCAAACGCGAGCAATACATTTCCATCCATTTGTTAAATCCCTTCTTTTTCTAAAAAATAATTAAATACTTTAGTTTTAGTATTAGAATATCTATTTATAGTTAAATGAACCATTTATTTATATTATAAAAGCAACGATCCAAATATGTGCTTGGCTGGTCAAAGTTTCTTTGAACCCTTCTTTTTAACCTAAGCACATTTTAAAGTGATTTTACTAAAGTTACAACTATTTTTTATTAAAACGTAAATTTTGAAAATAGCCATTAGATGTAGAATCTTGAATTTCGTGTGCAAGCACCATGCGGTTGCAGGCAAATTTTAAATGACGAGTATAACCCAATTCTAACCATTAAATAGATTAAGATTTTGAGTGAATAAAAAAACAGGTGAAGAAAAAATTCTCCGCCTGTTTTTCATTAAAGCAATCTGATTATTTTAGTAATGAAGCGGCAGCTTCGTCGATTACAATAGTTACTTGAGGGTGCTTTTGTAATACTGAAGCAGGGAAGTCCTCTGTTACTTCTCCTTCTACGAGCTGTTTGACCGCTTCAGCTTTATTTTCTCCTGAGGCGAGTAGAATGATTTCATTGCTTTCCATAATACTCTTAATCCCCATTGTTATCGCTTGGGTAGGGACATCCTCTTTATGATCAAAGAAGCGTGAATTTGCCTCGATTGTTGCTTCAACTAAATCAGTCATTTGTGTACGACTTGAAAATGATGTTCCTGGTTCATTGAAACCAATATGTCCATTGACGCCTAATCCGAGGATTTGTAAATCAATTTCACCCGTTTCTTTAATCAAAGCTTCATAATCTTTACATTCTTGTTCAATATCAGTTGCTACACCATTCGGTAGATGTGCATGCTTTGGATCAATATCAATATGATTAAATAATTTTTCGTCCATAAAATAACGATAACTATTTGGGTTATCAGCGCCAAGACCGATATATTCATCTAAATTAAAGGTGATTACATTTTTAAATGAAACCTCTTGTTCTTTATAGGCATCAATTAAATTCTGATAAAGACCTTCAGGTGTTGACCCTGTTGCTAGACCTAATACAAATTGATCAGATGCTTTAATCTTATCAATCACCTGCTTGCTTGCCCATTCACTCATCTCTTGGTAATCTTTCACTTTTACAATCTTCATTGGCTCACTCCTTGATAAACTATTTTCCCTTTTTTAAGGGTTATTTTCAAATCTAACTGATCATCTACAAGCAACAGATCAGCATCTTTCCCAACAGCAATTGATCCTTTATCTTTGAAAACACCAACCTGTTTTGCTGGATTTACTGATGCCATTTGAATAATATCATGTAATGAAACATTAGGCATTGAGAAGAATTGCTTTGCTCCATCAATCATATTCAGGATACTGCCAGCTAATGAACCATTATCTAAAACTGCACGATCCTCAGTTACTCGAACAGGCTGTCCACCTAATTCGTAATCACCAGGCTCGAGTCCTTTGGCTCGCATGGCATCAGTAATTAAGATCAGCCGCTCTGGGCCAATATTTTGATAGATTAATTGTAACATGGCAGGGTCAACATGGATACCATCAGAAATAATCTCTGCCTTCAATTCTTTCACCATAAATGCAGCGCCAACAGCTCCGATATCACGATGGTGAATACCATTCATGGCATTACATAAGTGAGTCACTTGGTTAACACCATGCTTAACAGCTTCTTTTAACTCAGAGAAATTTACATCCGTATGTCCGGCTGAAACATTGATATCTGCCTTACGTAAAGCAGAAGTTAATGTCCAATCTTGATCGTGCTCGGGAGCAATGGTGACGGTTTTAATCTTATCAGCTGCAATTTCTTGCCATTTATTAAATAACTTGAGATCTGGTTTGCTAATATATTTTAAAGGTTGTGCACCTGCTTTTGATTTTTCGACAAACGGCCCTTCAAGATGGATTCCAATCATTTCAGCACCTGTATCTACATTTTCATATTGAGCTAAATTTGCTAAAGCACGTTCAATATTTTCAGGTGCTTGTGTCATCGTTGTAGCTAAAAAACTTGTTGTCCCTTCTGAGACAAGGTAATTGGCCATTGTTTGGATGGCCTCATCTGTTGCGTCCATCGTATCTGCGCCATTGGCACCGTGAATATGGGTATCAATAAATCCAGGGATAACATTTAAATGTGTTCCATCAATAACGTCACGGTATGGAGTTAAATCAGCGGGTAAATCCGTGAAGATATCTGTAATTTTGCCATTTTTAATCGCTAAGTGCCCATTGACTATGTCGTTTTCTGTGTAGAGAGTTGCATTTTTTATTAACATCATATCACTCCTTAAAATAGTTTATTTGTTATATTTCTGTTGATTTCCTGTTGTATTTGTTTAGCCGATTTACTATTTTTAATTGATAACCCTGTACAGATTAAATCGACTAAATAAAGCTGAGAAATTTTTGCCACAAGTGAGCCTCGATCAATCGGGCTTTCCTTTGTTGCAGATAAGAGCACATGATCAGCAAGCTTCGTCAAAGGAGATTTTAAATAATTTGTTAAAACAATAATTTTTGCCCCTTTATCCTTCGCAATCGAAACATGGTCGATGATTTCCTTTGTACTTCCTGATAGGCTGATGGCAATAATAACAGTTTCATTATTAGATGTTGTTGCTCGCATCATTTGGGCATGAGTATCTGGAATAACCGTTATGTTTTTACCCATTAGCATGAATCGGTTTTGCATATCAAGTGCCGCAATTCCAGAAGCACCAATGCCAAAAGCAACGACATCTTTACTACTATCGATTAAATCAACCACTTGATCTAATTGCTCCTGATTAATGGACTGATATGACTCTTCTAATGTCCGAATCATATTCGTTTTGATTTGATTTGGATAAGTCATCGTATCTGAATTTTCAACTTTATGATTACTCTCTTGGGCATAAGCTAATTTGAAAGCTTGGAAACCATTGTAACCGAGCTTTCTGAAGAAGCGTAAAGCGGTTGCTTCCGCAACACAACTATTTTCTGCTAGCTCTGTTAATGAATCATAAATAATGGTTTCTTGATGATTGATGATATAGTCATATATTTTCCTTTCAGACTTTGTTAAACGATATTTATTTTGTTTAAGTAGAAAGGAGGGGCTTAATAAAGTGTCCGGTTTTTGTTCCATTAAACATCTCCTCGTGATGAATTTGTAAGTTGATATGTCTATTATGACAGTTAACCGTCAAAATGAAAAGAGAAATGATAGTTAATAGTTTTTTGAAAAAATAGGTATAAGATTATTGTCTTGAATTCGAGATAATAATTTGCTAATATAAAGTTATAATATGAGTAGGAGGTTGAATCATGCAATTTTCAGGTATTCACCATGTCTCAGCTTTAACAGCAAGTGCAGAAAAAAATTATCACTTTTATACAAATATTTTAGGGATGCGTTTAGTTAAGAAAACAGTCAACCAAGACTCACATCATATGTATCATCTATTTTATGCGGATGAAATTGGACGTCCAGGAACGGATCTCACTTTTTTTGAAATGCTTGGTGTTGGACAAACCTATCGTGGCAATAACAGTATTTCTTTAACAGGATTACGAGTAGCAAGTGATCAAGCTCTTGATTATTGGATTGAAAGGTTTTATCAGTTTTCAGTGAATCACCAAGGAATTAGTGAGCAACTCGGTCGAAAGGTCATCTTTTTTGAAGACCCAGAGCGACAGCGCTTGATGCTTGTCTCAGATCAAAATAATACAGGTGTGGAAGCGGGGATTCCTTGGGCTAAGAGTTCAGTTCCTAGCGATTATGGCATAACTGGATTGGGGCCGGTTCGTCTAACTGTCCCTGAACTAGCACCAACAGCAGATAAATTAGTGAATCTGTTGAACTTCAAACATGTCGGTCAGTACCCTGCTTATCAAGACGGACAAGCTGATGTAGAAGTTTATCAAACAGGTAAGGGTGGAACTGGGGCGGAAGTCCATGTTGAGATAAGGACAGATTTGCCACAGGAAAGACCGGGGCGTGGAAGTGTTCATCATGTTGCTTTTCGAGTTAAGGATCGTTCAGAACTTGAAGCCTGGTATGAGAAAGTAAAAAAAGAACGTTTGCCTAATTCGCGAATTGTCGATCGCTATTATTTTCAATCGCTTTATTTTCGTGAGCCAAATGGTATTCTTTATGAATTAGCCACAGATGGGCCAGGTTTTGCGACTGATGAATCAGTGGAAACGTTAGGTGAGTCACTAGCGTTGCCACCATTTTTAGAAAAGAAACGTGCTGAAATTGAGGCACAAGTCAAACCCTTAGAGACCAAAAAATGAATTTAACTTTTGAGATATAAATTTAGCACTTGCTCCTAGCTTTATAATAGGAATGAGTGCTTTTGCTATTATTCCGGGGGATTAGATGTCACATAAGTTTTGGCAAGTCAATCATGGATGGAACGCTTATCACCTCTGGTTGAAATAAGGTAAACACTAACAAGCTGAAGCACACCAAAACCAATATAATACAGGAAGTTCATGACAAGCAATTCTCTGGTGAACACCGTTCCTAAGGTTAATTTCCTTTCTGATATAGGTGCGATTCTAATGCCCATGAGCCGTTTACCGATTGTATATCCCTTCCATAATAGCGGGAGGAAAATAGCATATAAAAGAGAGAATATGGCTAAGATGACGATAAAGGAATGGGAAAATGGTGCATTTCCATAATAAATAATTAAATTGATCATTATAGTAGCGATCGTATTGATAAATAGATCAATAAGTAGTGCAAAAATGCGTTCAGTTACTTCGACTGGACTTACTGTTATCTAGGTACTCCTTAACTGATAGTGCTTATCTAAATCATATATGAAACATTATAATATAATTTAAAGTGAACTCAAAAATAAAACCAGAATACATTTATCATCTTAAAAATGCTATACTAGTGGGCAAATAAACAAAAAGTGGGGGGATTAATCTATGATAGAACCAAAGGCTATTTTTCTTGATATGGATGGAACCTTGTTAGCTAGTGATAATCGTGTCAGCCAAACAACAAAGCTGATTATCGATCAAATTCGCGAAAAAGGTATTTATGTTTTCATTGCAACTGGACGTGCAAAAAGGGAAATTTTTACGACGGCACCAACGGGGTTTGAAGTTGATGGTGTGATCAGCTCGAATGGGATGACAGGTTATTTGGGTACAAAAAAATTGTTTGAACATACATTGCCCTTTCCATTAGTTGAAAAGGTGGTTCAATTAGCAAGAGAGAATCAAGTTTATTATGAATTATTTCCGACAGAGGGCTTGCCTCGAGTTGAACAGGTAGATCAAACCATGTTATTAAAAGAGGTTGAGGATCCTAAACCTGATGTTGTTGGGATAAGTGAGTGGATTGAGCGTAAAGAAGCCATTGAGACGGGCATTAATTGGGTTGATCAAATTGAGCCAGATAAGTATTCAAAGTTTTATTGTTTTAGCAGAAACCATGAAAAAATTGAATTATGGCAAAGGATACTAGAGGAGTTGAATCAAACCATTCCTTTTTCCATGTCATCATCAACGTTACATAATATTGAAATTATGGTTGCTAATAAAAATAAAGCCACCGGTATTCAACACTTTTTAGAGCATTTAAATTTAACGCCAGATCAAATTTTGGCGATGGGTGATAGCTATAATGATGAAAGTATGTTTAAGTTGGCAGGTCACACGGTAGCGATGAAAAATGCACCCATAGAAGTTCAAGCGATGACCGATGAAGTGACATCATATACAAATGATGAAGAAGGCGTTTATCATTACTTAAACAAACTATTCTTCGAGAAATCATAAAATCCATGTTATAATAATACTAATTTAAGATAAACATGTATAGGCTTATGAATTGGCATAAGCGTTTCTACCGAATGACCGTAATCATTGGACTACATGTGCACGAATAAAAAGCCAGAGATACCTTCCCTTTGCATGATTGATAAACATGTTTTACTTGATCACAAGCTAAGAGGAACAAGGGCTTTCTAAACATGCACATTTAAAGTCTAGTTGATACTAGACTTTTTTTTATACCATTAGAAAAGTTAAGTCTTTATGGAGAATAGGACTAGAAAAACTGATATTTTCACCATAAAACTTGATGACCAACTAATTTTTTAAATAATCTATTAAGAAAAAAGAAGAGGAGTGCAAGTGATGAAAAGTCGATTACCAGAAGTGAGTCAAGCGCTTATCCAAGTGGCAATGGGGGAAATTCCAGCTGATCTTGTCCTAAAACGAGGGACACTTGTCAATGTAATTACTGGAGAATTAAACAAGGGAATCGATGTAGCGATTTATGGAAACCGCATCGCTTATGTTGGACAAGCTGATCATACGATTGGACCTGAGACAGAAGTCGTTGAATTAGCTGGGAAATATATTGCACCTGGTCTAATGGATGGGCATATGCATGTAGAAAGTACGATGTTAACCGTAACGGAGTTTGCTCGAATGGCATTAACGAAAGGAACGACAAGTATTTTCATGGATCCGCATGAGATGGCAAATGTTTTTGGTAAAGAAGGTGTGCGCTACATGCATGATGAAGGGCAACAACTGCCACTTCATGTCTTTACGACTTTCCCATCCTGTGTACCTTCAACGGAAGGATTTGAAGATGCGGGTGCAAGTATCACTGTTGAAGATGTCGAGGATGGCTTGACTTGGGAAGGTGTTGCCGGATTGGGAGAGGTGATGAATTTTCCAGGAGTTGTCAATCGAGATCCATTGATGATGGGAGAAATTAAAGCAACGATTGAAGCAGGGAAAACAGTGACAGGACATTTTCCAGACGGACCCGATCACATGTTACAGGCTTATTTAGCAGCTGGAGTAGATTCATGTCATGAAACAGTGACCAGGGAACAAGCATTAGAGAAATTACGGTTGGGTATGTATGTAATGATTCGTGAAGGATCAGCTTGGCATGATGTTAAGGAACTGGCTAAAATAATCACAGAGGACCAAGTTGACACAGATCAAATTCTACTTATTACCGATGATATTTATCCGCAAACACTCGTTGAAAAAGGTCAAGTCAATCATGTGGTGCGTCGAGCAATCGAAGAGGGTGTTGCTCCAGTGACAGCAATCAAGCTTGCTACGATCAATACAGCGCGTTACTTTAAGCTTGCGGATGATTATGGCAGTGTGTCTCCACGCAAAATAGCTGACTTAATCATCCTTGATCAGTTGGAAGAGGTCGAACCTTCAATGGTTGTTGCTGATGGGAAAATGGTCGCGCAAGATGGTGAACTTATGATTGATTTACCGTCGTATCACTATCCTGCTTATGTTAAACAATCCATTCATGTCAAGCGGGAAATTCAAGCGAACGATTTTATAATAAAAGCTGAGCCAAAAGCAGATCATGTAACTGCAAATGTCCTTCAAGTCATTGAGAATAGTGCTCGAACCAAACGAATTCAAGCAAAATTAGCCGTTACACCTGATCAAACGATTTCGGTTGATCTTGATCAAGATATTCTTAAACTTGCTTGTCTTGACCGCCACCATCAATCGGGTGATATTTCTGTTGCTTTTGCCAATGGTTTTCAATTAAAAAGTGGTGCCGTTGCTTCGACTGTGGCACATGATAGTCATAACCTACTTGTGATGGGAACAAATGATGACGATATGGCATACGCTGCGAATCGCCTTGTTGAATTAGGCGGAGGAATGGTCGTTGTTGACAACAATCAAGTTCTTGCTGAAGTTCCTCTCCCTGTTGCCGGCTTAATGTCAGATTTAAAAGCAGAAGAAGTTGTTGAGCAAGTACAGAAGCTGGAATTAGCATGGAAAGAACTAGGTTGCCCAATTCATGCCCCCTTTATGACTTTTTCACTTGTCGCACTCCCGGTTATTCCAGACATAAGGATCTCAAATCGAGGGCTTGTTGATGTCAGTCGGTTTAGCTTTATTCCAGTAATTGAATGAAAAGAGACAGAAAAGGATGATCAAGAGTTGGTCATCTTTTTTTTGAATAAAAAAGCTTGAATTTTAAAAAGCCTTTTCAACGGCGCATGTGTTCACTATCTCAATAGATCATTATACAATCAATCAGGCTAAGGTATGATTAGATTATCCATGTAAATAACTCTTTACATTTGTTCTTTTTTTAGATATCATGTGTGTAAAGAGTTATTTACATTTCTCGAAGGGGGGATGAAATGATAGTCGATAATCGGATTAAGGAAATTCGAACAGCTAGAGGAATTAAACAAATCCAAATGGCAGAAGATCTGCAAATTACTAGACAGACTATTACGGCAATAGAAAATCATAAGTACAATCCCAGTTTGGAGTTGGCTTTGAAACTTATGAAGTATTTTGATCTGCCAATCGAAGAATTATTTCAATTGAGGAGTGATGACATATGAAGAAAAAGCTAAAGACAATGGTGTGGCTTGAATTATATTTGTTGATTTGTATGATGATAGGTGTGTTTCTTGCTAAACCAACGATTGAAACGGAATTAAATCTATCGTTTTGGGGTGTTTTTGGAATTGTTCTATTATCACTGGTCGTTATTTTTTCACTGAATAGTTATTTTTACTATCGTATATTGAAAAAACGCGAATTGAAAAAAGGTGGCAATATACCTGAGGTTGATGAACGTACGTTTGAAAATATGAAAACAGCAATGGAATGGGCCTGTGTTATTATTTTGCTGGTCAGTAGTCTATTAGCTTTAAGTTTACTCTTTTTAGGTGTTGAGCAAGTCGAAACAGATTGGTTAGTCATGTACATGATTTCCATGTGGTTTATTTTAATGGGATCTTTATTGATTGGGAAACTTAGATGAATTTCAAAGTCAGGAAACCGTGACATTCCATGATATGCTGAATATCAATAAACACTTGTATGATTGTACTAAGTCAAGCTTGGGGCCTCTTGTTAACATGAAGTTGACATTGACACTGTGTCAATGATTACACTGGTATTAAATAAAGGAGGTACAATTATGTTTAAAATAAGTGAGTTTTCCAGGCTGTCTGGTACAAGTACACGCATGTTACGCCATTACGAAAAATGGCAATTGTTGATTCCAAATTATATTGATGAAAAGACAAAATATCGTTTTTATTCAGCTCAACAACTGCAAACGGTCAACAAAATAAAAAAACTTCAGTCTTTAGGCTTTTCCTTAGCTCTAATCAAAGAAATTTTTGCCGCAAGGGATGAGCAAGAAATTGAAAAGTATCTTTCATTACGCAAGCAAGAGATTTCAAAAGAATTAGAAGCCATTCAATTACAACAAACATCTTTAAACAATGTTCAAGAAGTGATCGGCACCAATGCGACGATTTTAGACTACCATGTGGTTCTAAAAGAAATCCCAGAGAGAGATGTAATGAGTATTCGTGAGACGATTCCGGATGCTTCTTATGAAGGAGAACTGTGGCGTGAACTCTATACAGAAGTTCAAGAGCAGAACGTTCGATTTGCAGATCCAATGCTAGGAATCAGTATATATCACGATTCTGAATATCAAGAAGAGAGTATTGATCTAGAAATTCAAAGTTCTATCACGGGTTCTTATCAAGAGACAGAGCGGGTAAAATACTTTGTAGCCCCTGCTTTACAAGTTGCTTCTGTTACTTTTCATGGACCTTATGAACAAATGCCTAATGTAATGGAGATTTTGGCGCAATGGATGGAGAATAATGATTATCGAATCAATGGCCCTATGTTGAATATTAATCACGTATCTCCAGCACAAGAAGAAAATCCTGACCATTGGGTGACTGAAGCTTGCTTAGTTGTGGCAAAGGAGGAATAGAGAATGGCACGTCCACAAGATAAAAAAACATTATTGGAACAAGCCCAACAAACTTATCACAAGATGAATCAGCTCATTGACAGCATGAACAATGAACAGCAAGAAGGGATTTTCCCTTTTGAAGATCGGGATAAAAATATTAGAGATGTTTTGATTCATTTGTATGAATGGCAGCAGCTCTTATTAAAGTGGGTACAAGCAAACCATGTTGATAATCAACCGACCGCATTTTTACCCAAGCCCTATAATTGGAGAACGTATGGGGAAATGAATATAAGCCTCTGGGAAAAACATCAGCATACTTCGCTTGAAGAAGCTAAGAGAATGTTAAAAGAGAGTCATCAAAAGGTTATTGATTGGATTCAAGTGTTTACAAATGACGAGTTATTTACCAAGAAGTATTTCTCATGGACGGGTTCAACTTCATTAGGCAGCTACTGTATTTCAGCCACTAGCAGTCATTACAATTGGGCAATGAAAAAAATTCGCCGTTATAAGAAGACATTGAAAAATTAAGCCCATCAACTTTGATGGGTTTTTGTATGCAGGAAACTAATACTTTGATTAATTGCAAGAAATGTCTATCGCTCTATCTGGAAAATATCAATATCTACATAGACTATATCGTATAGGTCTAATCCCCGCTGATTGAAGGTTTGGTTTACGAATTAAGTACTCATCACATTATGCCGAGAGTGGTTAATAATAAAACACATAAAAATGATCAGCTGTAACTAGAAAACCTTTCAAGATTAATGAAACAATCATGAAAAGCATTGATCTTCTTTAGTTAAATTTAGTTACATGGTAAAATGATACATTAGATAGTATCTTAAGATAGTGTGAAAAATATATAAAAATAACCTCAAAATAAAAATTTTAATCTTTTGGAAAAAAATAGTGTTCTATTGATATCTGATATATTGAAGTAATAGCTTGTCATATCCATTTAGGAATTTGTTTAAAGTGTCACTTCATAAATACCCTAAAGTTAAGGAGGTGCAAGTTTTTGAATTAAACGTCTCTATATCGATAAAAACATAGGTTTTTTACTATTAAATTTTTAAAAATATGAAAGATAATGGAGGGAAAACAATGGATGTTTTAATGAAAATACAAAAGGATTATTTAAACTTTTCTAAGCAAGAACGGAAAATTGCCGATTATATATTACGCTTTAGTCATGAGTTAAAAAATATGAAGATTGGGGAATTGGCATCAAAAACAGGTACGTCAAATGCCTCTATAACTCGATTTGTGAAAAAAATTGATTGTGCAAGCTATCCAGATATGAAACTTTATATTAATGCAAAAGATGACCCTAAGGAAAATACTCAAACGAACGGAATAGCAGACGAAGTGTACCTTCACTATCAGAATGTCATTAAAAATACACAGCGATTAATTGATACCAATAAAATCACTGAATTCTTGCAATTGATTAAACAAGCACGAAATATTATTGTAATAGGTGTCAGCTCATCAGGTGTAACGGCAGAGATTTTTAGTGTTCGTTTAATGAGAATGGGCTTGCCCGTAAAAAGTTGTTCAGATCCATTATGGATGTTGATGCAAGCAAGTATTGCTAAGCCAGGTGATTTGTTTATCGCTATTTCAAATACAGGAGCCACTCATTCTATTGTTGAGACACTTGCTCAAGCAAAGGAAAAAGGTGCAACGATTGTTTCAATTACGAGTTATTCTGAAAATCCAGTCTCCCAGCTAAGCAATCTAGTATTTTACGTCTATAATACGCGATTTGTCCACGATGAAAAATTCCCCAACTCGCAATTTTCCAACATTTATCTAATTGATGTTATTACAACTTTTCTTCTTGAAAATGAAGAATTTAAAGAGCGGCTGTTTACCACTAGAGAAATTATTGGAGACTTATAGAAGAGAATTCAATCAATATAAGCTGACTGTCAGTTAACTATCAAAAAAATATAAAAAAATAAGAAATAAAAAACTTGAAAAGATAATTTTTTTCAAGTTTTTGTACTGTTAAATTTTAACGTATAATGACTAGATAAAACTAGAGCTTTCGTTATAAATACGTAACGATAGGTTCTAGTTTTTTAAGTTATTTACCAAAACAGGGAGAGGGATGTTTCAGAGAAAAGGCATTATATAGCCTTTAAAATAATATTAATGAAAATTATTACCGGAAAATAATATTGAAATAATAATTTTCTTAAGTTAAGATGTGTATATAAATTAATCATGATCAAAGAAGGGAGCATTATATGGCTATATATACACAACCATATACTATTTCAGGTGTAAATGTACAAAGAAGTGGTGATCAACTTACAATCATGTTGGAGAATACTTCTAAACCAACATATCAGTTATATGTTGGTAAAACACCAAATGTAGAGGCAATTAATGAGCTTATTGCAACAAGTTCCATGGGTGATTTCACAGTAACATTACCAGTAGCAGAGGGGCCGTATTATTTTGTAATCAAGGCAGAAGGTTTTCAAACCCAAATCTTTGGTGAACGCGTTATCCAACTAGATGGTGCGATTAATATCCGTGATATGGGTGGTTATAAAACAAATGATGGTAGGGTGACAAAATGGGGATTATTATTTCGAGGCGATCAATTATCTAAATTGACTGTAAATGATATCAAATTATTAGAAAAAATGAATTTAACAACCATTGTTGATTATCGTTCGGATCATGAACGAACATTAAATCCAAATAAAGAAATTACGACAGTGAAAAACACCTATCAGTGTGACCCACAATCAAGTTTTTCTGAGGCAGCAGCTAATGCAATAGATCTGCATAGTGAAAATGTCAAGCTTGTAAGCGCTTTAAAAGAAGGGAAGGTAGATGCCCGCTATATTAATGACAAAGGTGAAAATGTAATTGAAGATTATCAGGAATTGATCACGTCTGAAAAAGCAAAGGAGGCTTATGGAAAATTACTTAGCTTAAGTACAAGGAAAGAAAATGTACCATTACTTCATCATTGCAGAGGAGGAAAGGATCGAACGGGATTAGGTTCTTTGTTTTTATTACTAGTGTTAAATGTTAAAGAAGAAGAAATTATTCGTGATTATGTTCTCACAGGTATTATCAGAAAAGAAAGAAATCAACTAAAATACGAGCAATACAAAGACTTGACATCAAATAAAAGTTATTTAGCTTACTTAATGGCAATGATTGAAACACGAGAAGTATATATTAAGGCTAGTATTAACAAAATTAAGGAACTCTATGATTCAATAGATACTTATATGATCAAACATTTTGGATTAACGAAAGAAGAAATTGAGGAAATGAGAGCGTTTTATTTAGAGGAGAGTGTCGAAAGATGAACCAAGTAGCAGTTATTGTTGCTAGTCATGGGGAATTTGCAAAGTGTGCATTAGAAAGTGCAGAAATGATTGTTGGTAAACAAGAGAATTATGGTGTTTTAACAGTCGGAATGGATTCTAGTCTTGCTGATTCAGAAAAGGAAATGGCAAATGAATTAAGTAAACTGGATCGAAGTGCAGGAACTGTTATTTTAGTAGATATCTTTGGGGGTACACCTTCTAATATTAGCGGAAGAATCGTACTCACCGAAGATAATGTACTGGTTATTAGCGGTTTAAATATGCCAATGTTAATTGATTTATTGAGCAATAGAGAACGTAGTTTAACTGAAATTGCCCAATCACTTGCAAGTACCTATCAGGATGGATTTACAAATATCACAGAAAAATTCAATGAAAGAGATGATGATAATGAGTGTGAAATTTTGTAGAATTGATGACCGCTTGATTCATGGACAAGTTATAACGACTTGGGTAAATGTCCATAATATTGAACAAGTTATTATTTTAAATGAAACGGTTGCACAAGATAAAGTTCAATCAAATGTATTAAAGATGAGTGCACCGGGAAATATCAAGTTGCATATTTTTCCACCAGAAAAATTCCTGGATATTATTAAAAAGAATCCTATTTCAAGAAATACGATGTTACTTTTCTCTTCACCATTTGATGTAGAAACTTTGGTAAACGGTGGTTATGATATCTCTAAGTTAAATGTTGGTGGAATGAGAGGGAATGCCGAACGTACTCAATATTCAAAAGCAGTATCATTAACACCTGAAGAAAAAGCATGTTTTGAAAGATTGCTAGAGAAGAACATTGATATTACGGTTCAAATGGTACCTAGCGAATCCAAAGTCAAAATGAGCGAGGTGATCAACCGATGATAGCAAATATTATTATCATCAGTGTATTAGCCTTCATTATTGGGATCGATGATGTCAGTACAAAGTTCTTTAGAAGACCGTTGTTAATTGCACCAATGATCGGCTTTATTCTAGGAGATGTTCCTTCGTCATTAGCTATTGGTGCGACCCTTGAAATCATGTGGATGGGTATTGGTAACGTCGGGGCTTATATGGCACCAGATATTATTACAGGAACATTGATTAGTACTTCTTTAGCTATTATGAGTACAACAGATGGGAATATTGAAACAGCTGTTGCAACTGCTGTTACTTTAGCTATTCCAACATCGCTATTGGCTCAACAACTATTAGTTTTAATTCAAGCAGCTAATGTTTCACTAAATCCGTGGGCAAAGCGATTGGCTGAAAATGCGAATGTAAAAGGGACTTTTTGGTTGATATGGCCCCCTGCTATTTTAACAGGGTTAGTACGAGCGATTCCTACCTTTATTGCTTTATACTTTGGCGCTGGTGTAATTCAAACAGCCGTTGACGCTTTACCTGAATTGGTTATTGACGGATTACAGACAGCTGGAGCGATCATTCCTTCAGTTGGTATTGCTCTTTTAATGTTGGCAATGATTAAAAAGTTTGAACTTTGGATGTTCTTAATTCTTGGCTTTGTTTTTTCAGCTTATTTAAATTTAGATATTCTTCCAACAACATTAATCGCGATTGTATTCGCTGTTTTTTATGAAATGATGACACATAACAAAGCTACAAATGCAGTAGCAACAAATCATTCGGTTCAAATCCAAGAAGAAGGGGAGTATGATTTGTAATGGGGCAAAAACTAACGAAAAAAGATCTGTGGAATATGTTTATGCGTTTAAATACAATGCGGATACCTTTAAATTATGAAACATTACAAGGTGTTGGATTTTTTCGGGCGATTGCACCTGCCTTGGAAAAAATCTATTCAGACAAAGATGAACTTAAAGCAGCGATGATGCGACATACAGACTTTTACAATTCTCATGTAAACGGTGATGCTCTTATTCTTGCAATTACAGCAGCTATGGAGGAGTCAACAGGTCCTGATGAAAAGGAAGGGATTAGAGCACTGAAAACGGGTTTAATGGGTCCATTGGCAGGCTTGGGGGATAGTCTTGTTAAGTTCACATGGGTTCCGATCGTTGGTAGTATTGGTGCATCTCTTGCGCTTTCAGGTAGTATTCTTGGTCCAATTCTATTCTTTATTTTATATAATATTGTAAATATTGGACTTAGATATTATGCAATTGTTTATGGTTATAATAAAGGGATTGAATTTTTGAATGAGAGTCAAGAGAACAACTTGATTCAACGTATCTCTACGATCGCAAATGTTGTCGGATTAATGGTAGTAGGGGTATTGATCTCTACCGTTATAAAAGTAGAGACGCCGCTTGAGATTACGACAGGATCCAATTTGACGGGTGAAGTCGGGGGCAATGTGATTGCTGTCCAAGAAATGTTAGATATCATTATGCCCTCTTTCTTAAGCTTGCTTGTGACTATTATTGTTTACCGCATTTTTAAGAAGACCAATGGCACTAAAGCACCAGTTATTATTGTGATCATGATGCTTTTATCAATCGGCCTAACTTATCTTGGTATCTTATAAGAAACAGATTACAAATGCTAAATAAAAGAGATGAGCAGCGATTAGATTTTTAATTCGTTACTCATCTTTTTCAATTATATGCCTTTCACAGATTTTCAAATGAGAAAGTCTGCTCTTTTTAAAGTAGATTGACATTAGAGTAAAAATAAATGCTCATTTTAGTGGATCTGAAGATCTAAAAAGCTAATTTGCACGCTAGAAGTATAAAAAACAGCAGACGCTTTTGATGGGACGAGTAATCGCAGTCCCAGACGCTTTTGATGGGACGAGTAATCGCAGTCCCAGACGCTTTTGATGGGACAAGTATAAAAACAAGTTACTCAAGGTATCTTTGGTTAAACTCTTCAGGGTCCATGAAGATATCGAAGACACAAGAAAAAGCGAGTGATCGCATTTTTATCATTGAACTTCTTTAATTTAATTAAGTTACATGGTAAAATGAGACATCAGACAGTATTTTATGATGGAGGAGAAGACATGAAGCGTGGTAGTTTTCAAGAAATGAAATCTTTGAATAAGTCGATTATTTTGACGAAGATCTTAAATGATGGTCCAATTTCTCGTGCTCAAATTGCGAAAGAAACTAAGCTCACACCTCCTACAGTAGGGACGCTTGTTAAAGAATTAATGGATCAAAAGATGGTTTTAGAAAGCAGCCAAGGTGTGTCAAAAGGTGGCCGAAAGCCAACGATGCTAATCATTAATCAAAAGGCTTACTATATGATAGGTATTGATGCTGGTCCAAGTAAAATTGATGCGATTCTAACCGATTTATCTGGAAAAGTTATTACAAATCTAGAATATAAACTTTCTCTTCCAATGACAGAAGAGCAATTTTTAACATCCTTAATCGATGTAACTGAAGCAATTTTAAAGCAGAGTTCAGAATATGTTGATGATATTATTGGGATAGGTGTTGCGATGCATGGAGTTGTAGATGCTGAAACTGGGTATTCATTTTATGCGCCAAACTTAGATTTACACAATATGCCGATTGCAGACACATTATCCAATCATTTTTCTTATCTTGTTAAAGTAGAGAATGATGCTCGTGCACTTGCACTGGCTGAAAAATGGTTCGGACAAGGCAAAGATAGTGAACGTTTGGTCGTTGTTAACATTGGAAATGGTGTTGGGGCAGGAGTTACGATAGATGGTGAGTTATATCGAGGAGAAAGTCATATTGCGGGTGAGATTGGGCATATGACGATTGACCTTCATGGTGAACGTTGTACTTGCGGAAATCGGGGTTGTTTGCAAACATTGATTTCCGGACCAGCTATTTCAGCAAGAACAAAAAAGTTAATTGATCAAGGAGCTGCAACGAGTTTAAGTCAAGTAGAGCAGCTAACTGCATTTGATGTTTTTCAAGCGGCTGAAGCGGGAGATTTATTTGCACAGGAAGTTTTGCATGATACGGGTTCCTATATCGGTATTGGTTTAACAAATTTAATTCATACCTTGAATCCAAGTCAAATCGTCCTAGATGGTGGTGTTTCAAAGGCTGGTAAATACATTCTTCCTACAATTAAAGCAACAATTGATGAGCGAGCTTTAACCAAAACAGCTAAACAAACAATCATTAACATTTCCGAGCTTGGGGATCATTCAACTGCTCTTGGAGCAGTTGCCTTAATCATTGTCGAGCTATTTGCAAAAAACGGTGAAATTTCAATCTAAAGTAACTAAAAAAAGAGCAGAAATTGTTATTCCTGCTCTTTTTAATGTGATTATAATGTTGAAAAATTAAAAGTTGTTGATTGACGATATTTTTTATCTGCCTCAAGATAAATACTTGGGAACTCTGAATGTTCAAGTGATGCTGGTGTACTTTGAGTTTCTAAGCAAAGACCAAGATGCTTGGCAGATCGACGCTCTTTTAAATTTAATGAATCATCTAACATATTTCCAGTGTACATAACCATAGCTGGCTGATCTGTCTTAACTGTTAGGATTCGGCCGCTTTTTGGTTCAGTCACGACCACATTTTCATGCTTGGTATGGTCAAATAAGAAGCAATGATCATAGCCATCTCCAGCAATAACATTTTGTGGATCACCAGAACCAATAGCATCAGCAATTTTACGCCCTTTAGTAAAATCAAAAACAGTCTCAGCTACAGGTAAAATACGCCCTGTTGGGATTAACTCCTCATCCAATTCAACAAATTGGCTAGCATCCATTTTCACTTCATGATTAAGGATTGTTTCTTTTAAATTTCCAGATAAATTGAAGTAGGAATGATTGGTTAGGGTTAAAACAGTATCCTTATTAGAGAAAGCCTCATAATCAATGATGAATTCATTCTCATTCGTTAATGTGTAAGAAATTTTATATTTAATTGTACCAGGATATCCACCTTCGCCATCTAGACTCGTATGGTATAAAACCGCTCCTGAGCTGGTTGCTGTTTCAATTAATTCAACTTGCCAGATGACAGAATTAAGACCGACAGCCCCTCCATGTAAGTGGTGTGCACCGTCATTTGCAGGTAGTTGATAAGTTTCTCCATTGAGCGTAAAGGTTGAATTTCCAATTCGACCAGCGACTCGACCGATTAATGAGCCGAAGTAATTCTTATTGTTTAAATAGTCTTTATAGTCTTTAAATCCGATCACAATATTTTCAAAAGTTCCATTCTTATCGGGTGTGACAAGTGATGTGATGATTCCACCAAAGTCTAGAAAAGAGACGGAAAGTCCATTATCATTGACCAATGTGTATTCATGCCACTTTTGGCCTTCGATTGTTAATGGAGTAGTTTTTGCTCGCATAGTCGTGTCCTCCTGTTGCTTAAGAATTTAATGTAGCAATAAAGCGTTTAAACGCTTCCTTCCCTATAGTATTCGACTTAAACACACCAGAATCCTTTAAAACCTTAACAAATTTTTTTGCTAATTGGTCTTCAACGACTTGATCAATGTTCTCACGATTCAGTTCTTTTGTCTCAGCCTTAATCTGATCTGCCCAGTCTTTGTGATAGGCTTCCACTTGGTCTGATTCATCCAATAGATATTGTTTTAATTGATTAAGCTCTGGCTTTAAACGTGGAGGTAAAACAGCTAACCCCATCACTTCAATTAAACCGATATTTTCCTTTTTAATATGATGAACATCTTGGTGTGGATGAAAAAGTCCATCTGGATGTTCAGCTGTTGTCCGATTATTTCGCAAGACTAAATCTAATTCATAAGCACCATGACGATAGCGAGCAATAGGCGTAATTGTATTATGTGGGGTATCATCTGTATAAGCGAGCAATTCCACCTCTGGATCACTGTATTCACGCCAAGTTGATAGAATCTTAGTTCCTGCTTCTACCAGCAAATCCTGATCTGTTGCACGTAGACGAATGACAGACATAGGCCAATTTAAAATGCTTGCATCAATAGTTGGATAATCATCTAATTGGAAGCTGTATACCGCTTCAGCCTCTGTCATTCCAAAGGTATAACGACCTGCTTGATAATGATCATGACTCAAAATACTTCCACCAACAATCGGTAAATCTGCATTTGAACCAATAAAGTAGTGGGGGAATTGTTCAACAAAGGCAAGCAGCCGCTTGAACGTATCTTGTGTAATAACCATTGGTCGATGTTCTTTACTCAAAACAATACTATGCTCATTATAATAAACATAAGGTGAGTATTGGAAAAACCAATCTTCATTTGTTAACTCGAGAGCTATGACTCGATGGTTTGAACGAGCGGGATGACCTGTTCGACCAACATATCCCTCATTTTCAACACATAGTAAACATTTCGGATAATTAACCTCTTGCTTCATTTCTCGTTCCCGTTTAATTTGCAACGGGTCTTTTTCTGGTTTGGATAAGTTAATTGTAATATCTATCTTCCCATAGTCTGTGTTTGCTTGATAATGAATATTTTTAGCAACTCGTTCAGTCTGAATATAGTTGCTTGTTTGACTTAATTCGTAGAAATAGTTTGTTGCTTTAATTGGATCTTCATTATAAAGAGTCGTAAAGGTCTGATTCAATTCAGATGGTTTCATTAAAAAGACATTCATTAAATGGGCATCAAGTTGCTCACGTTCATCTAATGCTTCAGAAATGACTTCACGTTGAACAGCATCCTCAACTAACTGATTGAGTAATTGGGGGATTGTTGCCTTTGTCTCAGGAACATCCACTTCGGTAAATGTATCAAGTCTAAGTAATCCTAAAATCTGATTACGACTATAGATCCGATCTCGTTCTTCAATTAGACCCGTGTGTATGACTTTTGAAATCAGTTGTTCAATTATTGTTTCGATCATTGTAATCCTCCTTAATAACCGGTTGGATGATGTTGGTGCCAACGCCAAGCATCAGTAATAATACGGTTAATTTCGGTTCGGTTAGGCTTCCAGTCAAGAACCGATCTTGCCTTTTCAGATGAGGCAATTAACGTACTTGGATCACCAGATCGTCTGGTGCCGGTTTTTTCCGGAATTGGGTGTCCAGTGACTTGACGAGCAGCTTCAATAATTTCTTTAACAGAAAACCCTTGTGAACTGCCAAGATTAAAGATACTGCTTTCTCCTCCGTCAATAAGATAATGCACTGCACGTATATGTGCGTCAATGAGGTCTTCAACATGAATATAGTCGCGAATACACGTACCGTCATCGGTAGGATAATCATCTCCATAAATAGTAATAAAATCACGTTGATCAAGTGCAACCTGGAGAACAATTGGGATTAAGTGTGTTTCAGGATTATGATCCTCACCAATCTTTGCATCAGATCTAGCACCAGCAACGTTAAAATAGCGTAATGAGACATAGCGAATACCATATGCTTCTTCACACCAACGCATCATCTTTTCCATGGTGAGCTTTGTTTCACCATAGGTGCTGGTTGGAACAGTAGGCATATCTTCAGTAATTGGGACAGCTTCTGGTTCACCATAAGTTGCTGCTGTTGATGAGAAAACAATATTTTTCACATTGTATTCTTGCATCGCTTGTAAGACGACTTGAGTCCCATAAACATTGTTATCAAAATATTTGAGCGGCTTCTCCATTGATTCACCGACAAGTGAATTAGCGGCAAAATGAATGACCGCATCAATTTTTTCTTGTTCAAAAACACTTTTGAGAAAATCAAGATCACGAATATCACCAGAATAGAACTTAGCATCTGGATGAATTGCTTGCCGGTGTCCAGTTGATAAGTTATCGATTACAATCACCCGGTGTTTTTGTTCAATTAACTGATAAACGGCGTGGGAGCCTATATAACCCGCACCACCTAAAACTAATATATTCATTAGAAAGCCCTCCTTATAATTTTAACTCTTTTGCTCCGTCGCCAATTGTAGCTTGGTAAAATGTAGGTGAATAGCCGACTTTACTTGTGTAAACGTCTGTGATATTTTTCTCGATTTGGTCAACTTTATTTTTATCAACTAACGCAATAGCACATCCACCAAATCCAGCACCAGTCATTCGAGCACCTAACACACCATCTTGTTCCCAAGCTGTTTGAACAAGCGTATCTAATTCAACGCCTGTTACTTCATAATCATATTGAAGGGATAAGTGAGATTCATTTAATAGTTGACCAAAACCAACTAAATCATCAGCCTGTAATTTAGCAAGCGCATCTTTAGTCCGTTGGTTTTCATAAACGGCATGCTTGGCGCGTTTGCGTACAACTTCATTGCTGATTAAATGTTTATTTGTTTCAAATTGATCGATTGATAATTCGCCAAGACTTTTGATTGGGAGTTGAGTTTGTAAGTCTTTTAAAGCATGCTCGCATTCGCTTCTTCTTTCATTATACTTAGATTCCGCTAGTTCGCGTCGTTTGTTTGTGTTTATGATCATAATAACATAGTTACCAAGTTCGATAGGTGCATATTGATAGTCTAATGTATCACAATCTAGCAGAATAGCATGATTTTTCTTACCCATTCCAATAGCAAATTGATCCATGATGCCACTATTGACACCAATATATTTATTTTCAACTTGTTGGCCAATCTTGACCATATCAATACGATCAATATCTAATTGATAGAGTGATTCAAGCAAGACGCCTGTGACTAATTCAATCGAAGCAGACGATGATAATCCGGCTGCGTTAGGAATATTGCCATAATATAAAACGTCAAAACCATGGCTGAGTTCGAATCCCGCTTTGATAAAGAAATCAACCATGCCTTTAGGATAATTCGCCCAGTTATCATCTTTTTGATAATTTAAATCATCAAGTGTGACAGTGATCATTCCCTTTTCCTTTAAATTAATTGAATAAAATTGAATCGTTCGATCCTCTCGTTTAGCAGCTACGGCATATGTTCCGAAAGAAATGGAAGCAGGGAAGACATAGCCGCCATTATAATCTGTATGCTCTCCAATCAGATTAATTCGACCCGGAGCAAAAAAGGTATGCACTTCGTTTTTGGGCTGATAGAGCTCAATAAACTTATCGATCAATGTTTGTTCATTCATGTTTATACCCTCCTGATTAATTAAATTAATTTATTAACTAAAATTATAGTATCATGGATAATCAGACTTAGCAATAAGATAATGTCGTTTTTCAAAATAAATAATAGCGCTTGCAAGAATGAATGTAATTATAAGATTGATTGTACATGTCATTCTTGGTTTTTTTATTCTTTTATCATTAAAAAATATTAAATTTATAACAATATAAGATAATTTTTTCTGTGTTGAATATTGGACAAAGTCGTTAAATAATGGCATTGAAACCGCTGTCATATCTATATATACTGAAACCATTAAAGATTAAGGAGGCTTTTACAATTGAAAAAAATCACGTATTTATTGTTAGGGATAATGTTATTAGTTGTATTAGGTGCATGTAGTTCTGGAGAAGAGGATGAAAATACACTTGTTATTTATTCTCCAAATAGTGAAGATATCATAAATACAATTATTCCAATGTTTGAGCAGGAAACGGGTATTGAGGTTGAACTTGTATCAGCTGGCGCAGGAGAATTAATTAAACGAGTAGAGACAGAAGCGGAAAATCCATATGGAGATATTCTTTTTGGAGCTATTAGGAAAGGGGAAAATCCTGACTTAATTCAAGAATATGTTTCTGCAAATGATACAGAAATGTTAGAACAGCATAAAAATTATCAAGATTTGTATACACCATATATTACAAATGGAAGTGTTTTAATTGTCAATACAGATTTAATTGGTGATATCAAGGTAGAAGGTTATGAGGACTTACTTAATCCAGAATTAAAAGGAAAGATATCGGCAGCAGATCCTGCATCCTCTAGTTCAGCCTTTGCACAATTAACAAATATGTTGCTAGCAATGGGTGGTGACTACACTTCAGATGAAGGATGGGATTATGTGAGTGAACTTGTTGAAAATTTAGATGGCAGAGTTGCAAGTGGTTCAGGAGCTGTCCATAAAAGTGTTGCCGATGGTGAATATGTAGTAGGACTAACATATGAGGATCCGGCCTTAGCCTATGTTAGAGATGGTGCACCAGTTGAAGTCATATATCCAAAAGAAGGCACTGTATTTTTAGATTCGACGGTTAATATAATAAAAGGTGCTAAAAATTTGGACAATGCAAGGGAATTTGTGGATTTTGTTATTTCTGAACAAGCTCAAGAAGCATTTGGTAGTGAATTAACAAATCGCCCTTTGCGTGAGAATGTTGAATTAGGTGAAGGTATGATAGATATGGATGATATTTATACGATTGAGGAAGATGAAGAGTATGTAAGAGAGCATAAAAATGATATTGTAGACACATACAAGAATGTATTCATGGAAGCCCAAGAATAACTGTATAAATATATTATTGAGTACAAAAGGAGAATAATTGTGAGTGTAACTATCAGTTTTAACGACATAGTAAAGAAATATAATGATAAGACTGTTATTTCTGGGCTGTCTCTTGACATCAAAAAGGGTGAGTTTTTCACTCTTTTGGGTCCTTCAGGATGTGGAAAAACGACGTTATTGAGAATGATTGCCGGATTTAATAGTATTGAGGGCGGTGACATTTCATTTGGTGAAAAAGTAATGAATCTAATTACGCCTCAGTATAGAAATATCGGAATGGTATTTCAAAACTATGCTATTTTTCCAAATTTAGATGTAAAAAATAATGTAGGATTTGGATTGAAAAATAAAAAGCTAGCAAAAGATGAAATCGAAAAGAGAGTGGACAATATCTTAGATATTGTACAAATAAGCCAATTTAAAAATACGATGCCAGAAAACCTTTCTGGTGGGCAACAACAAAGAATTGCTCTGGCACGTGCTATTGTTATAGAACCCAATGTGTTATTAATGGATGAGCCTCTTTCAAATTTAGATGCCAAGTTGCGAATTGATATGCGTGAGGCAATTAAGGAAATTCAATCAAAAATAGGAATCACCACTGTTTATGTAACACATGATCAAGAGGAAGCGATGGCTATTTCTGATCGAATTGCGGTTATGAATACAGGCATAATCCAACAAGTGGGAACACCAAGAGAAATCTATCAAAAGCCATCTAATATATTTGTTGCAAGTTTTATTGGACGAACTAATATTTTAAAACGTTCATTAAGATCAGAAAATGGTAAGACAGTACTGGTAATGCATGACGATTATCAATTGGATATGAGCAATATTCCTCCACAGCAGAGAGAAACAGTAAAAGTCTCTATTCGTCCAGAGGAATTTGCGATTAGTCAGACACAAGAAGGTATTCCGGGTGTAATCCAACAGAGTGTTTTTTTAGGTCTGAATGTTCATTATACAGTTAAATTACAGACGAAAGAATCTGTAGAAGTTATAGAAGAGGCAACGCTAGGTGAACCACTTGAGCCTGAAACAAATGTAAGATTGTTGATCAAAAAGGAAAAAATAAATTTATTCGACGATGAGAGCGAGAGGAATATTTTGGAGGATGATTCCTATGCAAAATAACGAGGCCTTCAAAAAGGATATATGGAGTGTAATTACAGTAGGAATTATTATCTTATACGCTCTTGTACTTATGCTGCCATTGTTTACGCTTTTGAAAGAGAGTGTCATTAAAGATGGTGGATTCTCACTTGCTTACTTTAGTGAGTTTTTTGATAAGAAATATTATTATGGAACATTGTTTAACAGCTTGAGGGTAACTGTTGCTGTTACTCTTTCTTCCTTAATTCTTGCTACGCCGTTAGCTTATATTATGACTACATTTAAGATAAAGGGAAAATTATATCTGCAAATCTTAATCCTTATATCTTCAATGGCACCACCATTTATTGGAGCCTATGCTTGGATCTTATTAATGGGGAGAAATGGTGTAGTGACCAATTTCCTTAGTGATATATTCCATATTACCATGCCGGATATTTATGGCTTTACGGGAATCTTAATTGTATTAACATTACAATTAACTCCATTAATTTATATGTTTATGATGGGGGCGTTTAAAAGTATTGATAATTCATTGATAGAAGCAGCAGAAAGCATGGGGTATACTGGTTTTAAAAAGATTTGGCTAGTCATCATGCCACTAATGGTTCCTACGATACTAGCAGGTTCATTGCTTGTATTTATGCGGGCTTTAGCTGACTTTGGTACCCCAATGTTGATTGGTGAAGGATTTCAGACATTGCCTGTGTTAATTTTTAATGAGTTTACTAGTGAAATGGGCGGTGATTCTGGTTTTGCTGCTGCGATTAGTGTCATTGTCGTTATCCTTGCTTTAACCATTTTTCTCCTGCAAAAATTTATAACAAACAAAAAATCCTTTTCAATGAGTGCTCTTCATCCTATTAAGGAGAAGAAACAATCAGGGATTAAGAATGTGTTGGCTCACATGTTTGTATATGGTTATTTAGCACTAGCTATCTTGCCACAGCTTTATGTAGTGTATACCGCATTTCAAAAAACCTCTGGGCGTATCTTTGTGCCTGGTTATTCGTTAGATAGCTTTAGAACCGCATTTGCACGTTCTGGTGACACAATTGTGAATACTTTTACTTTAGGTTTAGTAGCCTTATTCTTTGTTGTGGTGATTGCGATTTTAGTTGCCTATGTGACGGTAAGACGACGCAGTACGATCACTAATGGTTTGGACATTATTTCGATGATACCATATATTGTACCTGGGTCTGTATTAGGTGTAGCTTTATTACTAGGCTTCAACAGCAGACCACTTCTTTTAAGTGGTACAGCCGCAATTATTGTTATTGCTTTTGTTATTAGGAGGCTACCATATACGATTCGTTCCAGTGCAGCGATTATTCATCAAATTAGTCCAAATATAGAGGAAGCGGCTGCCAGTTTGGGATCTTCCAATCTCAAAACATTTTTTAAAATTACATTGCCAATGATGCTTCCAGGAGTCATTTCTGGCGCTATTCTTAGTTGGGTTACAATTATTAGTGAGTTAAGTACATCAGTATTGCTATATACCACTAATACGCGTACGATGACTATTGGAGTATACACAGAAGTTATTCGTGGTAACTATGGTGTAGCAGCCGCGTTATCTACTATATTAATTGTAATTACAGTTATTTCACTTTTGGTTTTCTTTAAATTAACAGGTAAGAAGGAAGTTTCTTTGTAGTGTAACAGAATCATTATGAAAAAATACAGTTGATATTTAAGGGGGCGACTCTATATTGAAAGGGAAAAGCTTCAAAGAAGCCACAAAACATCTTTTTCTTAAATATACAGTCATCCCTATTTTAATATTGATTGTCTTATTTACCCTATTTACAGTTATTATTTTTCATTTGAAGGCGGTATATGATGCCAAACAAGCTGGACGACAAATAAGTGAGAGTATTGAAGCTGTTTATAAGTCATATCAAGAAGAGATAAAACGGATGACATCAGCTTCTGCAGTATTGGAAAGTTTACAGTCACATAGTAATATCAATCTAGTTTATGAGGAATTTTATAACTTTAATAATAGTCAAGAAGTAAAAAGTAACTTTTATTTAATTGATAGGCAAGATGTGTTTGTAGCTGACAGTAATAAATCAAACGATGAAGCAAATGAAGATATTTTAAAAAATGTAGTTCCTCGACTTGAGAAAGATCCAGATCAATTGTTAACCTCTGTGGAAAAAATGAATTTTTCACATGGGCAGCTTTCTTCTATGACCATAGGGAAGGCTGTAAAACAGGATGACCAAATTATTGGTTATTTGGTGTATAAACTATATGAAGAGGATTTTCAACACTTGATTTTTGGAGAGAAGACAGATATTGCTGTTGTTACAGATGCGTATAATCGCATCGTTGTGACTTCTAATGAAATTGTACGAGGTTTGATGAACAAATTCCAGCCTGAAAGACTGTCTAAATCGAAAATTCAAATAAAAAATGATACTTACTATATGAATCAAACAGAATCAGCAGACAACACCTTTCGTATCTATACATTAAACAATACAGAAATAGATAAAGTAGTGCTAATTCTATATTTTATATTTATAGGGATTACTTGTTCTTTCCTATTTATACTGCTTCGGGTATTAGCAGAAAAGATGTCCAGACAAAATGCTGAGTCGATTGATAAGTTATTAATTGCGGTTGACCAATTAAAAAAAGGTGATTTAACTTCCTATGTAGAGATACATACAGGAGATGAATTTGAGACACTGGCAAATCAATATAATACCATGCTGGATAGCTTAAATGACTTAATGAATAGAAACAGAGAACTGTCTGAGATTAGAAAAGTAAATGAAATAAAAATGTTGCAAAGTCAATTCCGCCCTCATTTTTTATTTAATGTACTGGAAACATTACGATATACGATGATAAGCAATAAAGATAAAGCACAAGACATCATTTTATCATTATCTTCTTTATTACGATATAGCATTAATCAAACAATGGAGCACGTTGTGTTGGAACAAGATTTGAACTATACGATCGATTATTTAAAATTGCATAAATTACGATTTAACGACAGGCTTCATTATACTTTTGATATCCCTGAAGAAATTAAGTATGTTTATGTACCTAAATTATTACTACAACCCATTATAGAAAATGCTATAAAATATGGTTATCAACGTCAAACTAGTTTAAATATTTGGATTAAGGCAGAAATTGCAGCGGAGCAAATCATATTTACTGTTAAAGATGATGGAAAAGGGATTGATCCTAAAAAGCTTTACGATATTCAAACGAAGAAAGAAGCAACAGAGAATAATCAGATTGGAATTGGTTTATATAATACACATCATCGGGTACGCCTGCAATATGGAGATGAATATGGTTTGTCAATTGATAGTGCTATGGGTGAAGGAACCACCGTACAAGTAACCATTCCATATGTTAAAGGGGGAGAACTCGATGTATAAAATGCTGATTGTAGAAGATGAAGATATTATTCGAGAAGGTTTAAGGTATATTTTGGATTGGACAAAGCTCCACTGTGTAGTAGTGGGTGAAGCTATAAACGGGGAAGAAGGCTTGCAAAAGATTGCAGAATTAAAGCCTGATATCGTATTGCTGGATGTTAATATGCCCTTAAAAAATGGTATTGAGATGTTAGAAGCTTGTGAAAATAGGAATTTATTTAGCACTATTATTCTTTCTGGTTATGATGATTTTAGTTATGCCAAAAAGGCTATTCAATTTGGTGTAAGTGAATATTTACTAAAACCAGTAGATCATCGTGAATTAGAAGCAGCAATAAAACGTGCAAAGGTAGCTGTGGATGCCAAGAAACAATTTCAGATTATGGAACAAAGCATAAAGACCCCAGAACAAATCAACCTTTTAAATGTAGATGTGTGGAATGAAGTGAATGATAAATCAAAGCATGTTCAACAGATGATTGCTTATATACAGGAACACTATCATGAAAAAATAAGTGTCAATGATCTAGTTGAGGAGCTTGGTATGAGTACCACATACTTAAATAAAAAGTTCAAAGAAGGTACTAGTTATACCTTCAATGATTTTTTAAATCGTTATCGAATTCAGAAGGCTATGGAACGGATTAAAACAGGCGAAGATAAAATTACTATGGTTGCTATTGAGGTAGGCTTTAGTAATTATCGATATTTTATCGATGTCTTTAAAAAGTACACTAATTTTATACCTAGTGATTTTATGACATATTTTAGTGAAAAAGAATAATTTGAACTATAGGAGAGAATGGATTATGGAAGTTTTAAAACAGTTAGAAAATAAATTAGTCGTATCATGTCAGGCATTAGAGCATGAACCGCTTCATTCTTCCTTTATTATGGGGAGAATGGCTGTTGCAGCGGTCGAAGGAGGAGCAGCAGGAATTAGATCTAATTCCGGAGTAGATATTAAAGAAATAAAGCGACAGGTGGATGTACCTGTGATTGGTTTGGTTAAGCAAAATTATCCAGACAGTGACGTGTTTATTACGGCAACATTAACCGAAATAAACGAATTAATAGAAGCGGGACCGGATATGATCGCATTAGATGCTACTTTACGTCCACGACCGAGTGGAGTTCAAACCAAAGAATTGGTCGATTATGTTAAAATGAATGCTCCTCATATTGCATTAATGGCTGATATCTCTACATCAGAAGAGGCTGCAGAAGCAGAGAAAGCGGGTTTTGATTGTGTATCTACAACCTTAGTTGGTTATACCAGAGAAACAGAAGGGCAGAATATTTTTGACCATGACTTTCGAATTTGGAAGGAAATCCATAAGACTGTGGATATTCCGGTTGTGGCAGAAGGAAAAATAGATACTCCAGAGAAGGCAGCCAAAGTATTGGAATTAGGTGCAAGCTTTGTCGTAGTAGGCAGTGCTATTACAAGACCACAATTGATTACCAAGGCATTTTACCAAGCATTAAATAAGTAAGTTAGTAATAGAGAGGGGTCTTTAGGTCCTCTCTACTTTTAAAAAAAGATCAGATTAAGCATGCTCAAAAACCTATTTAACTGTAGGATATTCTTTCTTGAAGGGTAGAAAAGAATATTAGTCACTAATTTTTTTGCTGTTCCAGAGATATGCTCCACATAAAATATATAATCCACAATGCCACAGTGCTTAGACGTTAGTATACTGAAATAAGCTCTATGCCAGTCGCTTCAAAAATACCACCTGTAAAGGTATATAAGATATGAAGAACGAGACAAACGTTGTAGCTGACCCTTTCGCTTTTGAGACGTACAGGATGTACTAATAAAGGTATTGCAACAGGATATCGCGACTTTAACTTAACAAGAGATATGTTTTCCAGCCCACTTTTGCAAAGAAAAGTACTTAGCAAAAGTGGGCTTCTTTTTATGGTCTTTGAAAACCCCTGGCTATGCCGGGGGTTCCATAGAGCTTCTAGTGTGGGCTTAAAAAAGCCTCTCTTCATGGTAAGCTAAGGTTGGTTACCAGACCACCCAAACTCACCAAAGAAGGAGGCATGTCTTACTAATAGTTCGGTGTGGGTCATTAAAATTTTATTGAGTTATTAAAGTGCAAAAACTAAACTTCAAAAATATTTTGCAACAAGTGAACAACTATGTATGATTACTTGTTGCAAAGAAATGTAATATTCAAGATTAAGTTATCTGATTATAATAACAGTATATTCTTGATAACGCTACCAATAATGAAGCATTAAATTAAGGATGTGCGTATCTTATGTTAACAAAACGACGAAAGGAATTACTTGAGCTATTAGCTACTCAAGATAGTTTTCAAACCGTAGCGTTTTTAGCAAGACAGCTAGGAGTATCAAAAAGAACGATACACTCAGAATTGAAAATAATCGAAGATTATATTCAAAGTTCAGGTAAGTACCTAGAAAAAAAGAGGGGAGTTGGGATTGCTCTTAGGGAACTTAAAGAAAACGTCCTTCCACAAGAAAATGACGAAACTACTGATTTATATAGTACTGTGACAAGGCGAATTGAAATAATGAAAATGTTGTTATTCGAGGAAAGCACGATCAGCTTCAATCATCTTTCTGAAATGTTTATAGTAAGCAAAACATCGATAATAAAAGATCTTGAATTTATCATGAAGATATTGAAAGTAGGCTCTAATATCGAGTTAAAAAGTGATATTCATGGTACTCGGATAGCGGGTAATGAGATTGACACTCAAAAGGCTTATTTACAATTCAACCGCTATTTACTTAGTAATTCAGATTTTTACTATGAAGATACTATTTCTAAAAAAATGAGCTTACTAGAACCCTATTATGGAGAAAAAATAATCACGGTTTGTTCTAATATTTTGTATAACTATATTCGCGAAAATATCAATGTTATTTCTGATTATTATGTTCAGAATGTTTTGAACATTTTCATCATACTTGTTTATAGGATTTTAAATGGAAATCATATCCGAAAAAATAAAAAAACAGAGTCATCAGATTATACATTGTTTTTTGAAGAAAGTGCAGTGAGGCTTTTGCACAGGGCAGCATTACGACTGGAATTTTCTTATACAAATGAAGATGTTAAATATTTATCACAACATTTAATATCTAACAGATTTGAGACTTTTCCAGAACAAAATATAGATAATGCAATTATAAATAGACTTTTAACACAAGTATCAGAGGCCTTGAATATTGACTTCTCCAATGATAAGAAATTAGAAGAAGAATTAAAAAACCATATTCCACCAATGATTTATCGTTTACGTTCGAACAATAAAAATGATAATCCATTTACTTCTCAAATAAAAACAGAATTTTCTCTAACCTTTAATGTCATTTGGGTTGTTCTCAGCGAATACGAAAAGGAATTAGGTATAGCATTTAATGAAGATGAAATCGCCTTTCTCACAATTTATTTCCAATCAGCAATTGAAAGGGCAAAAATAAATAGAAAAATTCTCATTGTTTGTCAGATGGGTATTGCAACATCAGAGCTTTTAATGAATCGAATTAAAAATGTCATTCCGTCTCTCGATACGATAGAAGTTGCTTCGATTTCTGAATTAGAGCATATCGATCTTAATCGATTTGACTTAATTGTTTCTACAATCAATATTGATCTACCAGGAAGAAATGTGATTTTTGTTTCACCATTTTTGACAGAAAGAGATGTTGAAAAAATTCGTGAATCTGGATATAAGCCGAGTAAAATCAATAAGATTAATTCCGTCATGACGGCGCATCATTTAAAAAAGTATACCCTTCCTGAGTTTGTATATGTAGATACAGATTTTTCGTCAAGGGAAGAGTTATTTGAAAAGGTTGGCAAAGATTTAGTTGATAAAAACTTTGTATCTTTTGATTTTGTTCCCAGCCTTATTAAAAGAGAAGAACTAGGAGGAACAGATTTGCCTTTTGGGGTAGCTGTTCCGCATGGTAATCCAATGCAAGTTAATCATACAGTAGTTGCTATTGTAAAGAACAAAAAGAAATTTAAATGGGATACATACTATGTGGATATTGTTTTTCTGATCTGTATTTCTAGAGAGGATACGCTACAGACGAGAAGGATTTTATCAGATATCTATAACATAGTAGACGATGCTCAAATGTTAAAGCAAATGAGAGAGAAATCCTCTAAAAAAGCTTTGTTGGAAACTTAGGGAGTGGGTAAAATGGGAAAAACACAAGCAGACAGTAGAAAAGTCATCTCACCTGAAATGATTTTCCTAGATAATGAATTTGAGGGCCAAGATGAAGTCATAAAATTTATTGTTCATCAGGCGAAAGCTAATGGGTATGTAAAAAATGAGGAACTTCTTTATCAGGTGGTAAAAAAACGTGAGGAGGAAATATCTACAGCGATTGGGTATTCCATAGCTATTCCACATGGGAAAACTGATACAGTTGCTTATCCCTTCATCGCGTTTTTGAGAACTAATCATGAGATTCAATGGACAGAACAGAATGAGGAAATGATTCGTTTGATTTTTCTTATTGGCGTACCTAAAGAAAGTGAAAATACGTTACATCTAAGATTTATATCTCAATTAAGTCAGAAATTATTAGAAGACGAATTTAGAGGAAAGTTATTACAAGAAAATGATAAAAAACAAATATTTGAACAGTTAAATTCAATTGAAATTTAAGGAGGAAAACAAAATGAAAGTAGTGGCAGTAACCGCATGTCCAACTGGGATTGCTCACACGTATATGGCACAAAAGGCAATTGAAAAAGAATGCCAGAAAAGAGGACATGACGTAAAAGTAGAAACTCAAGGAAGTATGGGAATTGAAAATGAATTAGAACAAGAAGAAGTAGATCAGGCAGATGTTGTCATCTTAGCTATCGCAATTGGTATTGATGGGGAAGAGCGTTTTGAAGAAAAAGAAGCTGAAGGTAAGATTATTACTGTTGATCCAGGAGAAGCAATCAAGCATCCTACTGAAATCCTTGATAAAGCTGAAAAACTATAATTCTTAAAAAGGGAGAAAAGTGCAAAATGAAAAAGGAGAACAAGTTCTTTAAAGATTTGCAGAAAGCATTTAATACAGGTGTTTCATTTATGTTGCCGGCAGTTGTAGTCGGAGGGATTTTTCTAGCTGTTTCTTTAGCTACAGGAACCGCCACAGATAGTGGGATGGAAGTAACCAATCCTTTTATGGAGAATTTGCTAGACTTAGGTTCTGCAGGATTTGCTATGATGATTCCCCTACTTTCTGGATATATTGCTAATTCTCTTGCTGGTAAACCAGCGTTAGCACCGGCAATGATATTGGGCTATGTGGCGAATAATCCAATTGGTTCAGGGCAAGTACAGACCGGTTTCTTAGGTGCAATGATTATGGGAGTTGCTGTTGGTTATTTTGTTCGTTGGTGTAAAACTTGGAAAGTACCATCAACTATTCGAACAATCATGCCTATTTTAATTGTTCCAGTGGTTACTACATTTGTTTTGGGAATGATTTATATTTATGTTATTGCCGTACCAATTGGAGCAGCAATGACTTGGTTAGTCAATGTACTGGGGGCAATGCAAGGCGGAAGTGCAATTATACTTGGATTAATTATTGGTGCAATGACGGCAGTAGATATGGGGGGACCTATTAATAAAACGGCGACAGCTTTTACTATCGCTTTAATGGCTGAGGGAATTTACGCTCCAAATGGCGCACACCGTATTGCTGTTGCAATCCCTCCATTAGCCATGGCGATTTCTACATTTATTGATCGCAAAAAGTATACATCTGAAGATAAAGATTTGGGGATTTCCGCATTTTTTATGGGTCTGATTGGAATTACTGAGGGCGCAATTCCATTTGCTGTAAAGGATATTAAGCGTGTGCTTCCAGCAATTATTATAGGTAGTGCTGTTGGTGGCGCATTAGGAATGTTGAATGGAGTGGAGGCTTTAGTTCCCCATGGGGGTTTAGTTATTTTACCAGTAGTCAATGGAAAGCTATGGTTCTTTTTAGCGATGCTCATTGGAACTCTAGTATCTGTAGCTATACTTCACTTTACTAAACCCAATTTAGATGATTTAGAAAAATAACATGATGTATTATAGATAAATTATATTAGAGGATGTTCAAAAGATCCAGTAACAATGACATATTAGGTTAATCAAACTTTTTCTGAGAATGTCTTTGCCCTATAAGGAACGAAGAAGTACAACTTCTGGGAGAGACTCGGTGGCGAAAGCGGAACTTCTGTTAAAAATCATCTATGATCTAGAAGGTTCGAGTTTAACTTTCTGGATCCTTTTCATCCTCTTTTTTGAACACATATGATTAATTCTGAATGATTCAACACGTAATATGAAGTGAATGATTAGCCTTTGTCTAATAGATTTTCCATCGCTTGTCTTAATAGGGTGAATGAATTAGGCATCAAGTCAGCTGAAGATATCAAGGTTCTAATGGGAAGAGAATGAACTAAAGAACCCCTTAGATAAATGACCTTGGCTTGATCAAGGTAGCTGAAGGTAGGCAAAGTTCGTCACAACCTGGGACTGGGATTACCAATGTTGTTAGATTAATAAAATTTATGGAAAAAATAAAAAATGGGAGCTGACCTAAAGATGAATAAATTACCAATAAAAACAGTTGTTAAAAATTTATTATCACTACAAGAAACAGGTGAAAGTGCCACAATATTAGGAATTGGACCTATGTCAAAAAACTGTGTGCAAGCAACGCTGGAGCTATCTAAGGAAGATGATTATCCAGTCATGTTTATTGCTAGCCGAAATCAAGTAGATGCGGATGAACTAGGTGGGGGTTATGTTAATGGATGGAATCAGTTTACATTTGCCAAAGCGGTAGAAGAAGTTGCAGAAGCAATCGATTATGACAATTTATATTACTTATGTCGAGACCATGGAGGACCTTGGCAGCGGGACAAGGAACGAAATGATCATTTGCCAACTGATGTAGCCATGGAATTGGGAAAGAAATCTTATCTGGCAGATATTGAAGCAGGATTTGATTTATTAATGATTGACCCAACTAAGGACCCATTCGAGGTGGGCAAAGTCATTCCTTTGGATATTGTTTTGGAACGTACAGTTGAACTTATTGAGTTTTGTGAGAAAGAACGTAAAGCTAGAAATTTACCTGAGATTGGCTATGAAGTAGGTACGGAAGAAACAAATGGAGGTCTCACATCTACCGAAACATATGAAACATTTATTTTACGCTTGAAAGATGAACTTGAGAAACGTAACTTACCTATGCCGACATTTATTGTTGGACAAACGGGAACCTTAATTCGGAAAACAGAACAAATGGGGACGTTTAATTTCAAAAATGCATATGACTTAGCCCAGATGGCCAAACAGTATGATGTTGGTTTAAAAGAGCATAATGGTGATTATTTAGATGATGTGACTTTATTAGAGCACATCCCATCTCAAGTTACTGCAACGAATATTGCACCACAATACGGAACAGAAGAAACACGCGCCTATTTGAATCTGGCAGCAGTTGAAGAAAAACTAGTAGAATATGGTCTAGTTACAGAACCATCAAATACGCGTGAGGCGCTCTTGATCCATGCAATCAAAAGTGAACGTTGGAGAAAGTGGATGGTAGGTGAACAAAAAGAGTTAACGGTTGATCAAATTTTGGCAGCAAATGATGATCAATTACAAGCTGAAATTTTAGATATTGCTGGGCACTATACATTTAATGAAGATGAGGTTAAAGCTGAAATCGAAAAAATGTATAGTAATCTTAAAGCACATCATATTGATGGACAACGTTATGTAGTGGATCATATCAAACGTCCAATTCGTGATTATGCAGAGTGCTATAACCTTAAAGGTACTACAAGTCGAATTATAAAAGCTGCTAAAGAAGAATAAATGTGGAGCAATAACGTTATCCTCAGCTAAGACTAAGATTATTGAAACCGAAAAATTATCTAGCTGGATTATAAAATTAAGAAAAGGTATTGACTTCGATACAAAAATGATTTCTAGCAAGTATTTTTAGCCTGAGTGCTAATTAAACTTGGTTTTCATCATGCAATAATACCTGGACATTTATAAGTACATCTTTTAATAGATTTAGAGATTGTAAATTTACTGGGAGATTGAGAAGTATTAAAAAAATGGGGGCGTGAGCAGCACTAAACATTAGCTTTACTATTCCTGTTGGTGCAAGTGCTCCGGGAGAGACGGTAATTAAAAAGTATGGTTTTACAGTTGAACGAGTTGTAGAAACGTTTAATTTACTTTAAGCTAAGGGTATGATTGAGGCAAAACTATTTAGTGAATTGCCTCAATCCTTTTTTATTACTTTGTAAAGGGGGATTTTATGGAGGCAGTAATATTTGATGTAGATGATACTTTATATGATCAGCTCAAACCATTTCAGCAAGCTTTTGAGAAGAACTTTTTATTTAAGGATATACCAATAGAAGAGTTGTATGTTTATAGTAGAAAATTAAGTGATCAAGTATTCCATTTATCAGAGAGTGGTCAAATGGGTATGCAAAATATGCATATATACAGAATAAAAAAAGCGATGACCTACTTTAATAAAAAAATTTCTGATGAAGAGGCTATTTCATTTCAAAATGATTATCAACAATTCCAGCAAAAAATCCAGTTAATTCCCGATATAAAAGAGACGTTAGATTTTTGTCTATCGAAAGAGGTGAACATGGGAATTATAACAAATGGACCGATAGAACATCAGAAAAAAAAGATTCAACAATTAGAATTAGAAAAATGGATACCTAAAGACAATATACTGATTTCTTCGGAGGTGGGTGTTGCCAAACCAGATGTTGAAATTTTTCGGTTAGCAGAATCTATAATGGATCTAGATAGAAATAAAACATATTATCTTGGGGACTCTTTTGAAAATGATATTATTGGAGCGAAAAATGCTGGTTGGAAGGCAGTTTGGATTAATCGTAGGAACCGCGAGAATGCTCATCATTCAATTGAAGCAGACCACCTTATAAATGGTGATAAATCAGTATTGGAGCTTGTTCGATCAATTATTTAGAGAGACCCTTTCAAAAAAATCAGAACCAGAGTTTTATGCTCATTGAAAAATATTTATCTAGAATGAAAGAATTTGGTCCCCTATATTTACTCATAAAATGCAGATCAATGTCTTTTACTATAAGGGATAGAAAATCAAAGTCATATTAGGAAGCTAAATTACCTTTATACTAAGGTTTTAATTTTAATTTAACTTATTGGATTTGTTTGTTAATCTTATTAAGTTATAATAGTAAATGAAGTAAAGTAATTTAGTAAAGGAGTTTGATGATGGAACATAAACAACTGAAATCATTTCCGAATAATTTTTTATGGGGATCAGCCTCTGCCGCTTATCAAATTGAAGGGGCACATGACCAAGATGGTAAAGGTCCATCAGTATGGGATGTCTATACAAAGATACCAGGAACAACATTTAAAGAAACAAATGGTGATGTGGCGGTTGATCACTACAATCGCTATAAGGAAGATGTTGCGTTAATGGCCGAGCAAGGGTTAAAGGCGTATCGTTTTTCAATCGCCTGGAGCCGGCTTTTTCCTGATGGACGGGGAGAAGCTAATGAAGCAGGTTTTCAATTTTATGATGATTTAATTGATGAATTAATCAAACATAATATTGAACCTGTGGTTACTGTTTACCATTGGGATGTTCCACAAGCCCTAATGGATGCTTATGGTGCCTGGGAATCAAGAGAGATTATTGAGGATTTCAATAACTATTGTACAGCGATTTTTAAACGTTATGGTGATCGCGTTAAATATTGGGTGACGTTAAATGAGCAAAATATTTTTATTGGGCTTGGTTACCGTTCAGGAATTCACCCACCTGGAGTAAAAGATTTAAAACGGATGTATCAAGCAAATCATATAGCTAATGTTGCTAACGCAAAAGCAATTGAAACATTTCGTGGAATTGTGAAGGATGGGAAGATTGGACCGAGCTTTGCCTATAGCCCTGTTTATCCATTTGACAGCAAAGCTGAAAATGTCATCGCTGCAGAAAATGCTGAAGAAATGAATTCTCACTGGTGGATGGATATTTATGCTTGGGGTCACTATCCACAAGTTATTTGGAATTACCTTGAGGATGAAGGGCTTGCTCCAAAGGTTGAAGCAGGGGATTTTGAGCTTATGCAACGGGCAAAACCTGATTTTATGGGCTTGAATTATTATCAAACTACGACAGTTAAAGCAAATCCGCTTGATGGTGTTGGAGAAACAACTATGAATACGACTGGTAAAAAGGGTTCATCTAAAGAGTCAGGAAATCCAGGTTTATTTAAAAACGTTCAAAACCCATATTCAGAAACAACTGATTGGGATTGGACCATCGATCCTGAAGGTTTACGTATTGCCTTGCGTCGAATTGCAAACAGATATCAATTACCGATTCTAATCACTGAAAATGGATTGGGTGCTTTTGATACTTTAGAAGAAGGAGATATCGTTAATGATGATTACCGAATCGATTTTCTCGAAACGCATGCAACGGCGATTCAACGCGCAATTAGTGATGGGGTAGATGTTTTAGGTTACTGCACCTGGTCATTTACTGATTTATTAAGCTGGTTAAATGGTTATCAAAAACGTTATGGTTTTGTTTATGTTAACCGCGATGAGGATGGTCCTAAGGATTTACGCCGAATCAAGAAGAAAAGTTTCTATTGGTATAAAGAAGTGATCAAAGCAAATGCCTTAATTGATCGAAGTTCATTATAAATAAGTTAAAACTTTAATAATATTCGGATAGCATCTGGTTTAGAAATAACTAAATCAGGTGCTTTTTTTGCTTATATATCCAAAAGGAATCTTTTAAAAAATAAATAACAAAAACTAAAATAAAAGAAAAAGTGTAAAGAAAATAACAATCGGATGTATAAAAATATGATTTATTGCCCCACAATGACAAATGTAACAAGAAGTCGCATTATTTTTATTAACCTTTAATTGTTTTGTAACCTACAATGTTTAGTTTTGTATTAAGATGAAGACTGCTTATTAAAAAGGAGGCAATAAAAAATGAAGAAGATGGTTATGTCGTTATTTTCATTAACAGTTATGTCGACAGTTATACCAGGAACACTTCATGCACAAGAATATCAAGTTGAATCGGGTGATAGTCTATGGAAAATTGCCAATGACTATGACACAACGATTACATCACTGTATGATTTAAATGAGCTTGATTCTGATTTTATTTATCCAGGACAAGTTCTTCAAGTAGAGGAAGAAGAGATCATTCATAAAATTGAGCGAGGGGATACATTGTATGCCTTAGCTAAAGAATATCAGGTTACAGTTCTAGACTTAATGAACTGGAATGAACTTGCTTCAGATCTTATTGTTGTAGGAAATGAATTGGTTATCTATCCAAATGCTGAGGCTGTTGATAATGCCGATGAAGAAGAACCGGCACAAACCGCATCAGCTCCAGTGGATACGGAACAATCTCAATCAAGTGCTGAAGAGGAACAGGAACCAGCACAAGTAAGTTCTGAAGACGAACAACCGCAAGAACAGTCAGATGAGATGACCTTATCGATGACAGCAACAGCTTATACCGCTGAATGTGAAGGCTGTACGGGCATTACTGCGACAGGATTGGATTTAAATGAAGATCGAAATATGAAAGTTGTTGCAGTTGATCCATCTGTTATTCCGTTAGGAACAAGAGTACATGTTGAAGGATACGGTGAAGCAATTGCTGGTGATGTAGGTGGTGCGATTAAAGGAAACAAAATTGATATTCATGTCCCAACGAAGGAAGAAGCTCAAAGCTGGGGCGTGCGTGAAGTAAGTGTCACAATTTTAGAATAAAGTGCATGAAAAAAAGAGCAAAGATTTTATATCTTGCTCTTTTTTTAACTATTAATTTCATAGTTTAATGCTTGTTCTTCAATCTTAACATCCATATCAGCATCATCTTGTAAGACTCCGATTAAGCCAAAAGCAATAATCAAAAGTAAAAACAAAACTATTAATCCTTTTCTCACTAGTCTTTCCCCCTGCATATTTGTCAAACCACTCCATATTGTATATCATATTAATCAATTAGAAAAGTACTAAGTATTGGTATTTTGAAAGGAAGTTAAACATGGTAGAATTTGAAACAGCAAAAGTGATAGAAATCACATCAATGGGTGAAGGAACTCGAGTTTGTTTAGATCTAATTGATGAGTTAGATCCATTAGAGGGTGTTCTAATTGGTAACACTGGATCAGGCTATTTAATGGCTGTATCGGAAAATCGATCAACAGATACTTATCCTCCACGTCCGTTTCGGATTAATGCTGGTGCTTATCATCATTATGTCTTGTTAGATGAAGAGAAAACAGACTATTTAGCAGAAATGAGGCCGGGAATGAAAATTCCTGTTTGGAAGGATAATAATATGCGTCTTGTGCCTATTGGCCGCGTAAAAATGGAAAAGAGATCGTTTATCCGAATTGTCTGTCAAGAGCTAAAGACAAATCAAGAAATATCTGTAACAGTCCAAGAGGCTGATAGTGTTCACTTATTGGGCGCAGATCAAACGGCAAAATCAGCTATCAGTTTGACAATTGGTGATGAACTTATCTGTTATCCAGATGAACCAGGCCGTCATTTAGGCGAAAAAATTATTGAAGAAATTACGGAAAAATAATGAATGTTAGAAAATTCACCGCAGATTGGCGAATTATTTGTATTTACGAAAAGTTGTTTGTTGCTTAGAGAAGTTACAGGTATTGATCATAATATAATTGCTGGTTGATAAAAAGTATCACGGCAATTACTCATCTTATTGAAAAGATTTGAGGTGTTGTTGGCATGACAATGTCTTGGGGTGCGATTACTCATCTCGCCAAACAGGTTTGGGACTGGGACTGCGGTTACTCGTCCCATCGTAGACATTTGTGATGACTCACCTCAACGAAAAAATTATACGTTAAAAACTCCTTACTGAACGAAGTTTCACTTTATAGAACGTAGCTTGGAAATTACGGGAGTTGTCCTGAAAGCTCTTATTAGGATTGATGACGGATTTTTCAGAAAATTTACTTAATTGTGTTGACATCTGCTAATCAGCATACTATGATAGTAAACAACAAATAATCATTCTGCGTTGAAAAAGAGGAGTAGCTTATTTTTTTACGAAAGAGAGCTAGTGGTTGGTGTAAACTAGTGTAAAGAATTAAGTGAATGGGCTTTTGAGCAGTCAAACTAAACGGCTCTATGCTTAGTAAGCTTTGACGGAGGTTGTTTCACCGTTATCCAAGAAACAGCGATTAATCAGTTATTGATCCGATCGTTTAGTGAGCATATGATGCTAATCAAGGTGGTACCACGGGTTCTCTCGTCCTTTATGGAATGAGAGAGCCCTTTTTTGATGGAAAAAGTTATTCAACCACAAGTGCCTTTCAGCAGAGCTGAAAGATCACACCCATGTTATTTACCAATAAAATAACCAAAATCGATGATGTAAGAGGAGTAAGCTTTCCGATTTGTTATTAAAGAGAGCTGAGGTTGCTGAGAACTCAGTATAACAACGAAGCTGAATGGACTTACTAGAGCTTTTTTGAACATCACTAAGTAGGAAGAGCCGGTTTATCCCCGTGATCAGATCAAAGTGTAGAGAAAATATTCTCTAAAATGGTGGTGGTACCGCGGTTTGTTAGTGCTGAAAAAAATCGTCCCCTAAATAGTTTAACGCTATTTAGGGGATTTTTAATATTTAAAAATAAGGGAGTGATCAACATTGACTTATCCATATCAAAAACGGGAGCTTAATGCAGATACGTTAACTCCGATTGCTGTCTTCAATCGATTGCAAGGGAAGAAGAAATTTATTTTAGAAAGCTCAAGTAACCATGAGGATAAAGGACGTTATTCTTTTATTGGCATGAATCCATTCAAGGAAATCATAGCAACAGATCAGAAAGTTGACGTTAAAATCGGTAATCGAATCGAACGGATCGTCGGAAAGCCACTTGAAATTGTTAAGGAACATATTCCACATGTAGATTTAGATTTACCCTTTGCCTTTTACAGTGGTGCGGTTGGTTATATCGGTTATGACATCATTCGTCAATATGAAGAGATTGGTGAGCGACTTGAGGATGAAATAAATATGCCTGATTTGCATTTGATGATTTATCAGGATTTGCTTATTTTTGATCATCAAAAACAGACGTTAACGATCATTGCAGTTGATCTGACAAAGTCGAGAAGTCTTTCGATATTAAATGAAGCTCTTGACCAGATCACTGAGCAGCTTTTAACCAATCTGCAGGAAGACATTGAAGAAAATCACACCTTAGCTTTTGAGCCGTCAATCGATCAGGAGACGTTCATGAATAAGGTAAAAGAGGCAAAAAAATATATTGCTAATGGCGATATATTTCAAGTCGTTTTGTCACAACGCATGAAGGCAGACTTTGCTGGCGATCCTTTTTACTTTTATCGTCGGTTAAGAGTAACAAATCCATCACCCTATATGTATTATTTAGATTTTGGTGATTATCTTGTGCTTGGCGCTTCACCAGAAAGCTTAATTAAGGCAAAAGGGCAGCAATTAACGACCAATCCAATTGCTGGAACGCGACCACGTGGAGCAACAGCAGAAATCGATCAAAAGTTAGCCGAACAACTTTTGGCAGATCCCAAAGAATGTGCTGAGCATAAAATGCTGATTGATTTAAGCAGAAATGATTTAGGGCGTGTTTGCAAAAGTGGGACGATTCAAATACCTGAATATATGATCGTTGAACGCTATCAGCATGTGATGCATATTGTTTCTAAAGTGACTGGAGAACTAGAGGAACATGTGACAGCGATTGATGCACTGCTTTCCCTTTTACCTGCCGGGACGGTTTCAGGTGCACCAAAGGTTAAATCAATGCAGATCATTAATCAATTAGAAGATGTTAAGCGCGGGGTCTATGCGGGAGCAGTTGGTTATATCAATATGAATGGTGACCTTGATCTCGCCATAGCGATTCGAACGATGGTGCTTAAAGACAAGCGAGCTTATGTTCAAGCAGGTGCTGGGATTGTTCATGATTCAGATCCAGCTAGTGAGTACCAAGAGACATTGAATAAAGCAAAAGCCTTGTTGGAGGTGGCGCAGAAATGATTCTATTAATTGATAATCAGGGTTCATTTACGTATAACTTATATCAATATTTAGGCGAATTAGGAGAAATCGTTCATGTGGTTAGAAACAATCAAATGACACTAACAGAGCTTAAACAGCTAGCCCCTGAAGCAATTGTCTTCGCTTCAGGTTCTGTGACACCGGAAGAGAGCGAATTTTGTTTGCAAATCATTAAAACTTTTGAACAGAAGATTCCGATTTTAGGGATTGGCTTCGGTCATCAATTGATTGGTAAAGCTTATGGGGCAACAATCTGTCAAGCCAAACAGATTAGGCATGCTAAGCAAGCAAAAATTAGCCATCAACAAGCAGGTCTGTTTAAAAATTTGCCCAGTCCAATGGAAGTCATGTGCTATCACTCACTTGTGATTGATAAACAAACCCTACCGAATTGTTTGTTGATTACAGCAACTTCAATAGATGATCAGGAAATTATGGCGATTCAACATATGGATGATCCGATCTACGGTTTGCAATTTCATCCGGAATCAATGGGTACACCAAAGGGCAAGGAGATATTAGCAGAATTTCTTAATACTGTGAAGCGGAGGGAGTCACAATGAAAAGCTATTTAGAAAAAGTACTGTCAGGAAAACATTTAACGATAGCCGAGATGGAAGAGGCTGCCCAGTTGATGTTCAATCCAGCGACATCAGAAGCGTTAGTCGGTGGGTTTCTAACAGCATTGAAATATAAAGGCGAAACAGTGAGTGAGATAACAGGACTTGTCAATGTGATCCGTCAAAAGGCGCTTAAGATGCCAATGATGATCACGGATGTAATGGATAACTGCGGAACAGGTGGTGATCATTCGCAAAGCTTCAACATTAGTACGACAAGTGCTTTTGTTTTGGCAGGAGCGGGCATTAAAGTAGCTAAACATGGCAATCGAAGTATTTCTAGTCAAACGGGGAGTGCGGATGTTTTAGAAGCACTTGGGATTGAACTTAGCACCACCCCTGAGCAAATGAGTGATTTACTCAATCAGAATGGGATTGCTTTTCTGTATGCCCCTCATGTTCACCCAGACATGAAGCACGTGATGCGTGTCCGGTTGGGATTAGGGATTCCAACGATTTTTAATTTAATTGGTCCCTTGACAAATCCTGTTCATTTATCCACCCAATTGCTGGGTCTTTATCGTCGAGATCTACTTGAACAAATGGCAAGTGTGCTTGATCAGCTCGGGAGAAAACGTGCCCTTGTCATTAATGGTGCAGGTTATATGGATGAAGCTTCACTAGCTGGTCAAAATCATTGTGTTTTATTGAATCAAGGAGAGTTCACTTCATTTACCATTCATCCAGAAGAGGTTGGCTTACCCGTTGTTGATAATGAGCAGATCAAAGGCGGTCATGCAAAAGAAAATGCCCGTATTTTGCAAAGTGTGTTAAATGGTGAAACAGGCCCACATCGAGACATCGTTTTATTAAATGCGGGCTTAGGCATTTTTGCGAATGGGTTAGTGGAAACGGTAAAAGATGGGGTAGCGCTAGCTAAAGAGAGCATTGATTCAGGTGAAGCTTTGAAACGGTTAACAGGCTTAATGGATGATAGTAAAACGTTCAGTCAAGGGGTGAGCAAATGACCATTCTAGAAACCATTCTATTGGAAAAGGAAAAAGAAGTTAAACAATTAAAAAAGGATGTTTCACTGACAGAGCAGAAACGACTCACGCCGATTCATTCTTTTATTGCTCAATGTCGAAAGGATCAATCGTTAATAATCATTGCTGAATTTAAGCGAGCTTCTCCATCAAAGGGAATCATCAATCCAGATCTTGATCCGACAAAACAAGCGGAACAATATCAAGCGTTGGGGGCAAGTATGATCTCTGTCTTAACGGATCAACCCTTTTTTAAAGGGAGTTATGCAGATTTAGCAGCCGTTCGGAATACTGTTGACTTACCAATATTAAATAAAGATTTTATCATCGATGAAGTGCAGATTGATCGTGCTTATCGTTATGGGGCTGATGTGATTTTGCTTATTGCAGCCAGCTTGCCAGAGCAACGGTTAAATGACCTTTATCAGTATGCGATTAAGCTTGGCTTGGAGGTTCTCTTTGAAGTTCACAAGCCGGAAGAACTTACGATAGCGAATCGAATCGGTGCAGAGTTAATTGGCGTCAATAATCGAGACTTAAAAACCTTTGAAGTTGACCTGAAGGTAACTGAGCAATTAGCTCAATTGCTTGATATTGACCGTCAAATCCTAGTGAGTGAAAGTGGCATTCAGACGGCTGCAGATGTGCAACGTTTAAAACAAGCTGGTGCGAGAGCGATTTTAGTTGGAGAAACGTTAATGCGGGCAAATGATTTACAAGCAACGTTCAGTGATTTTTTGAAATGAGGGAATGATTATGCTTGTTAAAATATGTGGGATAAGAACTATAGAAGCGGGTCTAACCGCAGCGAGCATGGGCGCAGATTTAGTTGGATTTGTTTTTGCTGAAAGTAAACGGCAAGTATCCGTAGCAGAAGCAGTTCGAATAAGAAAACAATTACCACCTCAGGTAAAAGGGGTTGGCGTTTTTGTCAATACACCGATTTCAACCGTTAATCAGATAGCTAGAGAAGTCAAATTAGATTATGTTCAGTTACACGGTGAAGAAACCGTAGCTAGTTGTTTAGCAAGTGATTTTCCCGTTATCAAGGCACTATCGATTCAAACAGAAGAGGACCTTAAAAAGGTGAACATGTTTTTACCCGTTGTTGACTATCTACTGATCGATGGACCGATCGCTGGTAGCGGTCAGGTATTTGATTGGAAGCTGCTTGATTCAATTCCCCACGCTCGAAAAAAAATGATTTTGGCTGGGGGCTTAACCCCAAGCAATGTACAAGAGGCAATCAATCAAGTTGATCCAATCGGGGTAGATGTGTCGAGTGGTGTTGAAACAAATGGAGTCAAAGATAATCAGAAAATCGAACAATTTATTAAAAAAGCAAAGGGAGTTAGGTGATGAATATGTCAATGTATCAACAGCCAGATTTAACTGGACATTTCGGCTCATTTGGTGGGCGATTTGTTCCTGAAACCTTAATGCCAGCAATTATTGAACTTGAAGCGGCCTATCAAGAAGCCATCGACGATCCTGATTTTCAAAAGCAATTAACCGATTATTTAACACAATATGTGGGTCGAGAAACGCCACTTTATTATGCTGAACGCTTAACCCAGGCGTTAGGTGGGGCGAAGATTTATTTAAAGCGAGAAGATTTAAATCATACCGGTGCGCACAAAATTAATAATGCCCTCGGTCAAGCTTTATTGACCGTTAGAATGGGTAAGAAAAAAGTAGTGGCAGAAACAGGCGCAGGGCAACATGGTGTGGCAACGGCTACAGTATCGGCATTATTAGGACTCGAATGTATTATTTTTATGGGTGAAGAGGATATCCAACGCCAAAAACTAAATGTCTTTCGGATGGAACTTCTCGGTGCAAAGGTTGTGAGTGTAAGCCAAGGGAGTGGAACTTTAAAAGATGCAGTTAATGAAGCACTCCGATACTGGGTAACCCATGTTGAAGATACTCACTATATTCTAGGCTCTGTTGTAGGACCACATCCTTTTCCAAAAATCGTTCGTGATTTTCAAAGTGTGATTGGCAGTGAAACAAAACAGCAGTTTGCGGATGTTGCCGGGGGGCTTCCTGATGCGATTGTTGCCTGTATTGGGGGAGGAAGCAATGCAATGGGTATGTTTTATCCATTCATTAATGATCAGAAGGTTAATTTATATGGGATTGAAGCGGGTGGGCTTGGTCTAGAGTCAGGCAAACATGCGGCTACCCTTACAGATGGTAAAGTAGGTGTTTTACACGGGATGATGACGTATTTGCTTCAAGATCAAAAGGGTCAGATTGAAGAAGCAAGCTCGATCTCAGCTGGGCTTGATTATCCAGGTGTCGGTCCAGAACATAGCCACTTGAAAGAGATTGATCGTGTAACTTATCGATCCGTTACCGATAAGGAAGCCTTAGAAGGGTTAAAACTACTCTCGCAAATGGAAGGGATTATTCCAGCGTTAGAGAGTGCCCATGCCATTGCGTATTTAACTGAGTTGGCACCTAAAATGGGTGCTGATCAATCGATTGTTGTTTGTCTTTCCGGACGTGGCGATAAAGATGTTGAAACGGTTCAATCTGCATTAGGAGGGGATTTGAATGTCAATAACTAAATTAGATCAAGCTTTACAGCAAACGTTAGTAAAGGGTGACAAAATATTTATTCCTTATATTATGGCAGGAGATGGTGGACTCGATCAACTTCCAGAGCAGATTAACTTTTTAGCTGAAGCGGGCGCAACAGCTATTGAGTTAGGTATTCCATTTTCAGATCCGGTCGCAGATGGACCCTTCATTCAAGCCGCCGGACTCAGAGCGCTTCAACAAGGAGTGAGCCTCCGTTCTATTTTGAAAATTTTGAAGCACACAAAGGAGCAGCGCGCGATTCCAATTGTGTTGATGACTTATTTTAATCCTATTTATGCCTATGACTTGGAGACATGTTTAAAAGATTGCGCTGAAGCAGGTGTTTTCGGCTTGATTATTCCTGACTTGCCATTAGAAGAAGAGGGCACCATCCCAGAACTTATGGAAAATCATGGTCTAGCACTTATTCGCCTAGCTACATTAACCAGTTCAAAGGAAAGATTGACGCAAATTGCCGAACGAACGACTGGATTTTTATATGCTGTTACCGTGACTGGAACGACAGGTGTAAGAAGTCAATTTATCGAATCGATTGGTGATTATTTAACAGATCTAAAAACGATCAGTAAAAAGCCCGTCCTCGCTGGTTTTGGTGTATCAAATCCTGAACAGGTCAAGGAGCTAAGTCATTATTGTGATGGGGTCATTGTTGGTAGTAAAATTGTCGCTAGCCTGCATGAAGGAAAACGAGAAACAATTGAAAAATTGATTCAGGCAGCAAAAGGATAAATACAAAATAATTATTATGTAAAAATGCAATCAAGTTAGCTGAAATACAGTCAAGTTAGGGGAAATGCAATCAAGTTAGCTGAAATACAGTCAAGTTAGGGGAAATGCAATCAAGTTAGCTGAAATGCAGTCAAGTTAGGGAAAATACAGTCAAGTTAGCCGAAATACAATCAAGTTAGCTGAAATGCAGTCAAGTTAGGGAAAATGCAATCAAGTAAACGAAAATACAATCAAGTTAGCCGAAAATACAATCAACTTTTCCGAATTACAATCAAGTTAATTGATTTTTAAACAAGTTTCATAATAAAGCAGTCAAGTTAGACAAAAAAGTGATAAAGTCGATTTATTGTTGTTTGAAAAGAGCGTACTATTTCTTAAAGTGCGAGTTCAAAAGGAGCATAAAAAAGAGTGGAGTAGTTCGAGGATACGAAGCTTTGAGCTAGCTCCGGAGCATATGTTTATCATATGCATGAGGAAGGGAGAAGCTAGTAGACAAAGACATGCGACAGCTATTTTTAGCATGCTTTTTGAGCAACCTCATATAAATAATCCCCTTAAAGTTATCAATAGCTAACTTTAAGGGGAGAGAATTATACTTCAGTTGTTTCCTTTTCTAGCACAGTTTCTTGTTGAACAGCTTTTAAGGCAACTTCATTCAAGTAATTTACCGGTTTATTGAAATGCGGTTGGAAGAAGAAATCAGTTAAAGCCAGCTGCTCAATGGTCATACCATTCGCAATGGCAACACTAACTGTATTGACAACTTGAGTTAAGTCGATATCTGAGATAACTTGTGCACCAACGATGCGATTTGATCCAACCTCGTAAACCAATTTTAATTGAATCAGATTATTTTCAGGCATAAAATCAGGACGATAAGTTTCTTCGATTGAAGTTGATCGTACCTCGATATTGTTTATGTTTGCTGCTGTTTCAGTTAGTCCAGTTGAACCAATATAGTGGTTGTAAATTTTCAAGCCAGATGTTCCTTGTGTACCTGGATGAGGAACTCTTGCTTCAACTAAGTTTTGAGCAACGAGCGTTCCCATTCGAACAGCGTTTGTTGCTAATGGGATATAAGCTGCTTTACCTGTTGGGTTATATGGGACGGCACAACAGTCACCAGCTGCATAAACGTCTTTTGCACTTGTGCGCATGTATTGGTCGACAACAATCGCTCCACTTGGTAACATGTCTACTTGCTCTTTAAAAAGATCAGTATTTGGTCGGAAGCCAATACACATAACGACGAGCTCAGCTTCAACTTCACACTTATTGGTGATCACCTTTTCAACTTTACCATTACCTTCAAAACCAGAAACCATTTCGTTGAGTAGTAATTGAACACCTTTATCTCGGAAAGATTGTTCAACAGGATCAGTAAATGATTTGTCCAAGTAACGATTTAAAATGCGTGATTCAGCATCAATTAACGTGACATTCTTACCCTTTTCTTCAAAAGCTTCAACTAATTCAACACCAATATATCCACCACCAACGACGGTAACATTGTTAACATGTTCGGAACGACGAATGATTTCTTTGGCATGATCATAGTTTTTACATAATACAACATTCTCTAAATCTGAACCAGGTATAGGTGGAGTGAGTGGCCATGATCCAGTTGAGATAATTAATTTATCATACGAATGAATCGTAAACTCACCGCTATTTAAATCCCTTGCTTCTAGTTGCTTTTGTTCAGTATCAACGGTGACCACTTCATGTTCCATATGCATCTTGATCCCTTTGTCTTCAAAGCCATCAACTGAAGCATAGAATAGTGATTCTGCTTTTTCAACAACACCACCAACATACAAAGCAATCCCACAAGATAAGAACGACACCGTATCATTTCGTTCAAATACTTCAATTTCTGCTTCAGGGTATAAAGCTAGCGTGTTTTTAATTGCTGCTGTTCCTGCATGTGTACAACCAATAACTGCTACTTTCATCTTTTCCGCCTCCATTTTCGTTCAAAATTTCACATTATTAAATAAAACCAATAGAATGTTTGCAATAAACTTATTATACCTTTAAGTGTATTAAGTATCAATCAATTATGAAACATTTCACAATCTTTTTTCCCAATTCTTATTTCAATAGGTTTAACAAAAGCTATATTCTTATTATTCACAAAGTTGTCACATTTATAATAGGTAAATAAAGGATAAAAGGCAGGAGAGGGCTCTCTCCTGCTTTAATAGCTTTACTATTGGTGTTGGATAAAAAAATGTAAAAGTTAAGTATTTAATCTAGAGTGAACACGCTAATGGGTGACGGAGCAAACTTTCATTTGCTCCTTCTAGGTCTTTACAGCGAATGAGGTACCGATTAAGAAGTATATTAAGATGGTTAGCAATATAAAAATGTATGTATTTTTTCTATACATGCTTGAACAACTTCATCAGGTGTTTTTCCTTTTACCTGAATTTCCCTCGCTGACCAGTCAAGATTTCTAATTTGGTCTGCCAAGATCACCCCTGTAAACGTACTGTCCTCAGGCAAAGGTATTTCAAATCCCCAACCTCGGACAGTATTGGTTATCGGGCATAATGAAGCGAATTTCGTAACTTCATTAAATTTTTTATCAGATAAAACGATTGCAGGTCTGCGTCCTTTTTGTTCATGCCCTGTCTGTGGGTCAAAATCCATATAAACTAAATCCCCTCGATCTGGTGCTTTCATTTACCAAATTTCATTCCCTTCAGGTTTTCCCCAGTCAATTTCATCGTGTCTGTTTTCTGGCGTGCATTGGGAAAGTAGTTCATCCAATGTTGGTTTAGATTTGACTGGGCTTAATATAATGCAATTTTTTCCTTCCGTGACTTTGATTTCAGAACCGTTTTCGACACCATATTTTTTTGCGATTCTTTGAGGGATACGAACACCAATACTGTTTCCCCATTTTTGTGCTGTTGTTGTCATATCTAACACCTCTTTCTTATCTGATAATTCCATTATATCACCTTTCTTTTTATTCGTATATACTTAATATATACAAAAATATAAACTTGATACATAAAAGCACTAGTTTTGGATAAATTTTTTTGAGCGATGTCATTTAGCCGAACAGACCTAGAGCAAGCTAAGATTGCTAGTCACGCATTTGCGTGATATTCCCCTTTATAGGTAAACAAAGGGTGCCTATTCATTGTAATCCCAAAGGAGAAGTTACTCCAGGTCGAGCACTTGATTTGACAATGTCTTCGTTTTTTATGCAACGGTAATGACATAAAATAAAGCTTCAAATAGTGATAGTTAGGTCTACAGGACGTAGTAAACTTTGTCTGCGTAATTATTAACTAATGAATAATAAGGAACATAAACGAACGTCTACACAGGATGTGCAGACGTTCGTTTATGTGATCAGTCTCTAGTTTCTACGAGTTTACGGACGCTTATCTGTGATAACCGTTTGATAAAGAGAAGTCAATCTATAGCTTCGAGTTTTTACCCATACATTTTAGCAATCTCTTTTTGTAATGTTTGGTCCGTTACATATTCATTGTAACTCATTTCTTTATCAATAAGACCATTTGGCGTTATTTCAATTAATCGGTTAGCGATACTATTAATAAATTGATGATCATGCGAGGTGAAAAGAATAGCACCTTTAAAATTAATCAAACCATTATTGACAGCAGTGATCGATTCAAGATCTAAATGGTTTGTCGGCTCATCAAGAAGCAATACATTTGCACTAGAAAGCATCATTTTAGATAGCATACAACGTACCTTTTCTCCACCAGATAGCACCTTTGCCTTTTTTAGTGCCTCTTCACCAGAGAACAACATCCGCCCTAAAAATCCACGTAAGAAAGTTTCTGTTTGATCTTCAGGTGAATATTGACGAAGCCATTCCACCAATGTGAGCTCACTATTTTCGAAAAATTTGCTATTGTCTTTTGGGAAATACGATTGTGAGGTGGTCACACCCCATGTATATGTGCCGGCATCAGGTTCAATTTCACCCATTAAAATATCAAATAAAGTCGTTTTAGCAATCTCGTTCGGTCCGACGAAAGCGACTTTATTGTCACGATTTAAAATGAAACTAACATTATCTAACACCTTAACACCATCAATGGTTTTACTCAAACCTTCGACACGAAGTAAATCATTGCCGATTTCCCGTTCGGGTTGGAAAGCAACATATGGATAACGGCGTGAAGAAGGTTTAATGTCGTCAAGAGTAATATTATCAAGCATTTTTTTACGAGAGGTAGCTTGTCTTGATTTAGACGCATTAGCGCTAAAGCGTGCGATAAAGTTTTGTAATTCCTTGATTTTTTCTTCTTTTTTCTTATTTTGGTCTTGTGCCATTTTTAAAGCCAATTGGCTAGATTCATACCAGAAGTCATAGTTTCCGACATAAAGTTCAATTTTTCCAAAATCAACATCAGCAATATGCGTACAAACTTTATTTAAGAAATGTCGATCATGCGAGACGACGATAACTGTATTTTCAAAGTTGATTAAAAATTCTTCTAACCATTGAATCGCTTGAATATCTAAGTGGTTGGTTGGCTCATCAAGAAGTAAAATATCGGGTGAACCGAATAAAGCTTGAGCAAGTAATACTTTAACTTTCTCAGATCCTGTTAAATCAGCCATCTTCTTATCATGTAGATCCTCAGAAATGCCAAGTCCTTTTAATAAAATACTCGCATCAGATTCAGCTTCCCAGCCATTTAGTTCAGCAAATTCACCTTCTAATTCAGCTGCTTTCATACCATCTTCTTCGGTAAATTCAGTTTTTGCATAAATCTGGTCTTTTTCTTTCATCACTTGATAAAGACGCTCGTGTCCTAGGATAACCGTTTCAATAACAGGGAACTCTTCATAAGCAAAGTGATCTTGCTTTAGAACTGCGAGACGTTTATCTTTTTCAAGTGAAATATGACCAGATTGAGCTTCTACCTCACCAGAAAGTACTTTTAAAAAGGTTGATTTTCCAGCACCATTAGCCCCAATCAAACCATAGCAATTTCCAGCTGTAAATTTAATATTTACATCTTCAAATAATTTCTTATCTCCATAGCGTAAGCTAACATTTGTGACTTGTAACATAACATTTTTCCTCCAAAAATTTAACTTAATCTTAGCCTAGCTTAAGCTAAATATAACGTTTAGTCAATGAAAGGAAGGGATGATTTAATTAATTTTCAGAATGGATCTAGTTGTCATTGTTTAAAAACATCAATAATCGGGAAATATATCCTGAGTGAGAAGTAAATAGATTTAGGGAGGGTTTATTTGTGACGAAAGATTTTTACCAAGCAGTAGAAGATCGCTATTCTACTTATCTAATTAGCGATCAAAAAATAGTGCCAGAAGATCGGATCGAAGAAGTGGTTCAATTTGCTGTCAAGCATACACCCCATGCTTTTAATTCACAGAGTGGTCGGGTAGTTGTCCTATTTGGTGAACATCATGAAAAATTATGGGAGATCACGAAGGCAGAGTTAAAAAAGGTCACCCCTGAACAGAATTTTCCTAACACAGAAGCGAAAATTAATGGATTCAAAGCAGGTTATGGTACAGTGTTATTTTTTGAAGATCAGAAAGTTGTTCAAGGCTTGCAAGAGCAATTTGATCTTTACAAAGATAATTTTCCGGTTTGGTCAGAACAAGCTTCAGGAATGCTCCAATATGTTATCTGGACAGCTCTGGAAAATGAAGGATTAGGTGCTTCATTACAACACTATAATCCACTGATTGACAAAGAAGTACAAAAACAGTGGGATATCCCTGAACACTGGTTATTACGCGGGCAAATGCCATTTGGTAAGCCCGAAGGAGAACGAGCCGAAAAAGAATATCAGCCCATAGAAGAGCGAGTGAAATTCTTTAAATAATTGAAGACGAGGCTATTGCACAATGTAGGATATATTGTGCAATAGCTTTTTTCTTTATCGGTATTAGAAATGTTATTGAAACATCCTATTCAACTTTTTGACTTGCAATTTTGCTAGAAACACTGGATAGATACGCTCTATCCAACATTTTGTTTTGTGATTTCGTTTGAAATGATTGATAGCAGGGGTCTATCTGACATTTTATCCTGTGATTATATTTAAAATGATTGATAGAAGAGGTCTATCCGACATTTTAACCTAGAATTTCGATTGAAACACCAGATAGATGTGCTCTATTCTCTACTCAGCTCTTTTAGATGGGAGTTTAAATTGTGAACTAGCTTCAATATTCACGCAAATGACTATTGTACTATAGGTTATATGACGTAAAAATAAATGTGAAAAGATGTACGTCATACATTTTGCAACAGCTCCTTAACTTATCTATTTCAATTATTCTAGTTCGTATATAGAAACTGAAATTCATAAGTATAATCAAATGTCCCCCTAATAACGCCCACCTGAAAATAAAGAAGAATGACTTGATTCAGGTGGTTGTTAACGGTCGCTAATGTCCTGATTCACTCAACTAACCTTCAGCGGAAAAAACACCGCTGAAGGAAGTTTCGTTTTATGTTAAGCTTACAGAAGGGAAAAAGAAAGGAATGGGTAAGATGAGTAAAATAGTTGTTCTAGCCGAAAAGCCTTCTGTTGGTCGTGATATGGCACGTGTTTTAAAATGTCAGAACAAACAAAATGGCTATTTTGAAGGCTCGAAATATATTGTGACATGGGCGCTAGGTCATTTAGTGACTTTAGCTGATCCGGAAGCTTATGATTCAAAATATAAAACGTGGCGTTTAGAGGATTTACCGATGTTGCCGGATCGATTGAAACTAGTGGTCATGCGTCAAACGAATAAACAATTTCAAACCGTGAAGAAACTATTGAACCGGAAAGATGTAGGTGAAGTGATTATTGCCACAGATGCAGGTCGTGAAGGCGAATTAGTTGCCCGCTGGACGATTGAGAAAGCAAGAATTAACAAGCCGATTAAACGGTTGTGGATTTCATCTGTGACAGATAAAGCAATCCGTGATGGTTTTAAGCAATTGAAGCCAGGGGAAGCTTATTACAATTTATACATGGCTGCGGCTGCTCGATCTGAAGCAGATTGGTATGTTGGTTTAAATGCAACACGAGCTTTAACAACAAAGCACAATGCTCAATTATCGAGTGGTCGGGTACAGACACCGACGTTAGCAATGATCGCTAAACGAGAAGGGGAAATTAAACAGTTTAAGCCAAAATCATTTTATGGTCTAAAGGCTAAAACGTCTACTGGGCTCCAGCTAAGCTGGCAAGATCAAAAGAACAATGGTCGAATTTTTGACAAGACAAAAGCAGAAAAGCGATTGATAACTGTTAAAGGAAAGAAAGCAAAGGTTATAGCGATCAAGCGGACGGAGAAGAAAAGTTACGCCCCTCCATTGTATGATCTATCATCCTTACAGCAAGAAGCGAACAAAGCGTTTGGTTTTTCAGGAAAACAAACCTTATCAATTATGCAAAAGCTATATGAGCAACATAAAGTGTTAACTTATCCACGAACGGATTCGCGCTTTTTGTCAAGTGACATTGTTTCAACGTTAAAAGATCGGGTTGAGGCTTGTCGAGTTGGTGAGTATGCTAAATTAGCACGTACGATTCTAAATGATGGGATCAAAGCAAACAAATCATTTGTCAATGATAAGAAAGTAACGGATCACCATGCGATTATTCCGACAGAGGAGTCTGCTATCTTATCTGATCTTGATGATAAGGAGCGTAAAATTTATGATTTAGTTGTGAAGCGATTCTTAGCTGTTTTATCCAAACCATATCGATATGAACAAACAGTCATTGAAGCAGAAATAGCCGGTGAAACATTTGTGATGAGTGAGAAAAATGTACTTGATCCAGGCTGGAAGTTGCTTTATCAAGATCAAGGGGATCAAACACGTTTACCAGCACTTAAAGAAGGGCAGTTGCTTGATGTTGCTGTTCAATTAACAGAAGGGAAGACGACACCTCCTGAACGTTTCACTGAAGGCACGTTACTAGAAGCGATGGAGAACCCGACAAAGTTTATGGATACAGGAAGCAGTGCTCAGAAAAAAACACTGAAGCAAAGTGGAGGTCTTGGAACGGTAGCAACTCGTGCCGATATTATCGATAAGCTTTTTAATACCCATTATATTGAGAGTCGAGGAAAGTATCTGTACACAACGTCTAAAGGACGACAACTACTAGACCTTGTGCCAGCTGATTTGCGTTCACCCATTCTAACAGCCGAATGGGAACAAAAATTAGCGGATATTGCTGCTGGTAAGCTGAAAAAGACGACGTTTATTAAAGAGATGAAGCAATATACACGAACAACAGTTAATGAAATAAAAAATAGTGCCAGCACGTTTAAACATGATAATATTACGGGAACGAAATGTCCTAATTGTGGAAAATTAATGCTTGAAGTAAACGGGAAAAAAGGTCGGATGCTTGTTTGCCAAGATCGAGAATGTGGTGGAAAAAAACATATTGCTCGTCAAACCAATGCCCGTTGTCCAAATTGTCATAAGAAAATGGAAATGCGTGGTACTGGTGAGGCACAGACTTTCACTTGTCGGTGTGGCTATCGAGAAAAATTATCTGCTTTCCAAAAACGAAAAGCAAAAAACAACCGACATCAAGCCTCAAAACGGGATGTCAATAAGTATTTGAAAAAAGATAATGAAGAAACTTTTACTAACACAGCTTTAGCTGATGCATTAAAGAAATTAAAAAAATAAACAAACAACCGATTTGTCCGAAATGGATGAATCGGTTTTTTTACATTTTAAGAGGATAAAAATTTGATTGAGAAGTAGATTAGGAGTAGTCAAAATGTTTACAGCAAAAGTATAAGAAAATAACTAGCCTAATTTCTTAAAAATTTACTTTATAAGGATAGATTTGATTGATGATCAGATAAGTAAAGATAATAAATTAAGTCCTAAGTACTTGGAAAACATTGACCTCTAACTAAGCATTTTAAGTCATAAATAAAGTTAATAAGTTTACCTAACGCAAAATTATTTTCTATAAGAAAAAACACTTGACAAACACAAGAAAAGGATTTATATTGTATACCATAAACAAAGTTTCCTTAGGGCAAATTTATGCAAAGGGAGGACAAAAAGTGATAAAACATACAAAAAAGATGTTGTATTTCGTTTTAGCAAGTTTAATTTTAATTTTAGGAGCATGTGCTTCAGGGGGTAATTCTGAAACGCAAGGTGATGGAGAAGGATCTGAATCTACAGGTGAGGGTGATCCGATAAATGTTGTGGCAACTATTGCCCAAATTGGGGAACCACTATCTGTTATTGGTGGCGAGTATGTAGAGGTAGAAACATTAATGGGTCCATCAATTGATCCACACTTGTATAACCCAACCCAAAGTGATATTTCAAAAATAGATGGTGCAGATGTTGTTTTTTATAGTGGTTTAAATTTAGAGGCGAATATGATTGATGCATTTGAGTCGATCGGAGAATCAAAACCAGTGCTTGCACTTGGAGAGACGTTAGCAGAATCAGATATTTTAGAGGATGAAGAAGAGGCAGGAGAACCTGATCCACATATATGGTTTGACCTTGATCTTTGGCAACAGGCTCTTGATGCTGCTGTTGAAGAGTTAAAAGATTATGCACCTGATTATGCCGATGTTTTTGAAGAAAATAAACAAGATTATTTTACTGAATTAGCTGCTGTTAAAGAGGATGCAGCTAAATTAGCTGATATTCCTGAAGAACAGCGTGTTTTGGTGACAGCACATGATGCCTTTGGTTACTTTGGACAAATGCATGATATTGAAGTGATTGGTTTGCAAGGTTTAAGTACAGAGTCTGAAGTGAGCATATCCGATGTTAATGAAACAATAGATATTATTAAAGAACATCAAGTCCCTGCTATCTTTGTTGAGAGTAGTATTAACCCGGATTCAATTGAAGCGGTTATTGCCGGGGCTAAAGATGAAGGTGTTGATATTGAATTAGGTGGAGAGCTCTACTCAGATGCGATGGGTGAAGCTGGGACGGAAGAAGGCACTTATATCGGTATGTACCGATATAATGTGGATACGATTTATGAGGCATTAAATGGAGGCGCAGAATGAAATGGAAAAGCCAATTATTGAAGTAGCGGGTCTTGCTGCTTCTTATCGAAAAAAAACGGTACTTCATGATATTGATTTTGTAGTTCAGCCTGGGTCATTAACGGGAATTGTCGGTCCAAATGGGGCCGGCAAGTCCACGTTAATCAAAACAATGTTGGATCTTCATCCTGCATTAACAGGCTCTGTCCGCTTTTTTAATTCATCTTATAAAAAAGTAAAAGATAGAATTGCTTACGTCCCTCAACGTGGTTCAGTTGACTGGGATTTTCCGACGGACGCTTTAGATGTCGTCACAATGGGTTTATATGGGCAAATAGGTTGGCTTAAGCGTCCCAATCGTTCGCACAAGAAAAAAGCATACCAAGCCCTAGAAAAAATGGGGATGGAAGACTATGCTGATCAACAAATCAGCCAGCTTTCTGGTGGACAACAGCAACGAGTATTTTTAGCAAGAGCTTTGGTTCAAAATGCTGATCTATATTTCATGGATGAACCTTTAGCTGGAGTGGATGCAGCGACAGAACGCGCGATTATGACAATTTTAAAAGAGTTAATTACCATTGGAAAGACGGTAATGGTTGTTCATCATGATCTGCAAACGGTAGCAGATTATTTTGATCATGTGCTTTTTCTAAATCATACGGTTGTTGAACATGGAAAAACGGAACAAGTATTTACTAAAGAGAACATCGCCCAAACCTATGGTGGTAATATGCGTTGGATGGGAGATGAACAAAATCATGTGGTCCAGTCTACTAAGTAGTAATACACAATGGGTCTTATTCAGTACAATGATTCTTGGCATTGCCTCAGGGACAATTGGCTGTTTAGCCTATTGGAAACGACAAAATTTAATGAGTGATGCTCTTTCGCATGCGGCGTTACCTGGTGTTGTGGTCGCTTTTTTGGTGATTGGAGAGAAAAATCTCTTCTATCTAGTCATAGGCGCCGCTATTAGTGCCCTCATAGGGGCCTATTTTATCCAATGGATTACCTCATCAAGTAGGATATCGGAAGATACAGCGATGGGGATCATCTTAGCTGTATTTTATGGCTTTGGTGTCATGCTTCTAACGGTTGCCAATCGATCAGCAACCGGAAATCAGAGTGGCTTAAATAGTTTTATTTATGGTCAGGCAGCAGCGATGGTGAAGTCAGATGTAATCACGATGATTATTTTAGCCTCGATTGTTATTTTTATTGTGATCATTGGTTTTAAAGAGTGGAAAATTTATCTGTTTGATCAACAGTTTGCTAAGGGATTAGGCTTATCGCTTAAAGGGATGAATTCATTGTATACAGCGGTTCTGGTTATTACGATCGTTGTTGGTATACAGGCAGTCGGTGTTATTTTAATGGCAGCTATGTTGATTATCCCAGCCGTTAGCGCTCGGTATTGGACACACACTTTTAAGAATATGCTCATGTTATCAGCTTTATTTGGTGGTCTATCAGGTGCTAGTGGAACATTTATTAGTACATTAGGAAGAGGTTTACCTACTGGCTCATTTATTGTTATTGTTGCGGCTGGTTTTTTTGTTATATCGTTATTAATTGGCAAAGAGAAAGGGATTCTGGTTCAGTATTTGCAATTCAAGTCCCATCAAAAGGCACATTCAGCCTCTTTACAAGCATCGAACAAGGGGGGACGAAGTAAATGACCTATACAGCATGGATTATTTTTACAGCAGCTTTGGTTGGACTGTCTTGTGGAATCATGGGTGTCTTTCTCATTTTAAAAAAACAAGCGATGATGGCAGATGCGATCAGTCATACGGTATTGTTGGGTATTGTACTTACCTATTTAATAACCGACCAATTGCATGGAGGAGTCATGTTAATTGGTGGTGTCTTTGCTGGATTATTAACAGCCTTTTTGGTTCAGTCACTCCATTCGTTAAATATTCAACATGATGCTGGAATTGGTATCGTCTTTACTACCCTTTTTGCAATTGGTGTTATTTTAATTGCTACATCCGTCGGCAATGTTCATCTGGATGTCCAACATGCGTTAATGGGTGAGATTACTTTTGTTCCATTTCATACGATAACCCTGCCGCTCATAGGTAGTATACCTGCAGCTACAGCTTTATTGTTGGTTGTATTGCTGATCATTTTGTTATTCATTACGATATTTTACAAGGAGTGGAAAATAACTTCATTTGACCCAGCATTGGCAGCCAGCTTAGGTATGCCTGTTTTATTTTTACACTATCTCTTTATGAGTCTTGTATCGATTACAACAGTCGCTTCCTTTGATGCAGTTGGTGCGATTATGGTTGTTGCGATGTTAATTACACCAGCCGCTTCGGCTTATCTTTGGACGGATCGACTTTTTACAATGTTTATTTTAAGTGGTACTTTCGGGGTTATATCTGCCGTGCTGGGCTATTATCTAGCAGCTTGGATTGATACCTCGATTTCAGGAAGTATGGCATTTATGACAGGGATTGTTTTCTTTATCAGCTTTATTTTTTCCCCTATACATGGTTTAATTGCTAAATATGTCCGACCAGAGAAAACTGCTTAATGTCAATACGAAGATAAATTAACTGACCGATTTTTCCCTGGAGGATCAATCGGTTTTTTAATGTTTCGTAAAAGGGATTACAATTTTTAAGAAAATTCAGTATAATGGTAATAATTCTTTGCAACTTTTTTAATTTTTTCTCCGTCTATTAATATGAAAAGGAGGCTAAAATGAAAACAAAAACAGTTTACCTACTATTTTTAAGCACGGGAACGATGCTTTCTAGAACAATAGATTTTTATACCCATACATCCTTAAATCACGTATCGATTTCTCTTGATCGATCGTTAAATTTTGTTTATAGCTTTGGGCGCAAACGTCCATATAACCCTTTTATTGGAGGATTTATTAAAGAAAATTTAAATTTACCCTTTTTTAGCCGGTCAACTTGTGCGATCTATCAATTGAAAGTGACCGAACGAGAGTATGAGCAGTTAAGTGAAAAAATACTACTCATGGAAGGTCAAAAGCACTTATATCGTTATAATTTTTTAGGGCTATTTGGTGTCATGATGAATAAAGAATTTCGTCGTCATAATGCATACTTTTGTTCGCAATTTGTAGCTACAATGTTACAAGAATGTGGTGTCTACCAGGGTTCTAAACCACCTGGGTTGATTCGCCCGCAAGATTTACGAGCATGGCGTGAGTTGAAACTAATTTACCAAGGGGAACTCAAATCATACCCATATTTCAACCATCAACCAACAGAAGAAACTGTAAGCCTTTGGCGGCAATCTCTTTTCTACTATAGTCTTTTTATCGACAAACGCATTAGAAGAACCAAGCATCTTGCCCGTCAAACTTGGAAACATATTAGATTTTTTTAATTTGCTTAGTGGGATAAGGGAAACTTTGTCCATAAGACATTTTTACGGAAATAATACTTTTTAATTTTAAACAATGACTATCTTTTAAGCAGAATGGATAAGAATATCGTGTGGCAATTCCGATCAAAAGGAGAATCAAATGTCCTGAGATCGGGACTTAGCATAAGAAGGGGATTTCTCCTTGCGACATGCTTGTCCTATTAGCATTCTCTAGTACGGTTACTCGTCCCATTGAAAACAATTAGCCACTTTAACATGGAAAAAATCAGATACAACCTCGTTGAGGCGTGCCTAATATGATTAGCTTAGCTAGCTTTTTTAGCTAAGCTTTTTTTGCTTGAAAATGAGAAGCTCGTCACCATTATAAGCCTCTAGTCTTAGTTAAAGATATAGCCTTAGACAGTTATCTATAACCGAGTTAAAAGATAAACTTAAGCTATTGAAAGGAGGTTGCGATGAAAACAAAGACTATCTATTTAATCTTTCTAAGTACGGGGACAATGTTAGCTAGAACGATAGATTTTTATACTAATACATCTTTAAATCATGTATCGATTTCTCTTGATCGATCATTAAATTTTGTTTACAGCTTTGGCCGGAAACGACCAAACAACCCATTTATTGGGGGATTTATTAAAGAAAATTTAAATCTTTCTTTTTTTAATCAGTCAACTTGTGCGATCTATCAATTGAAAATAACTGAACGTGAGTATGAACAATTAAGCGAAAAAATATTACTTATGGAAGCTCAAAAGCACTTATACCGTTATAATTTCCTGGGATTAATTGGCGTCATGATCAATAAGGAACTCCATCGTCATAACGCATATTTTTGCTCCCAGTTTGTAGCTACAATACTAAAGGAATGTGGTGTTTATCAAGACTCGAAGCCGTCAGGTTTGATTCGACCTCAAGATTTACGGGCTTGGGGTGAGCTAGAGTTGATTTACCAAGGAGAATTAAAATCATATCCATATCTTAATCAGCAACTAACGGAAGAACCTTTAAATTCTAAGTGGTTATTCTTTTCGTTTTATCGTATGTTTATTGATTATCGAATTAGGCAAACTAAGCATCTTGCTCGTCGAACTTGGCAACATATTAGATTTTTTTAATATCAGCTAACATCTTCTTGCAAGAAATTGTTTTAAAAAGTTGTGCAAAGTAATGATAGTAGTTAAGTACGAATCATTGAATCTGCTTGTAAAATTGAAAAGTAACCTGAAAATCACAGAACTTGCTCATAACTTCTAAAAGTTGCAAAAAGAGTTTGAGCAAAAAATCAAAGTACAAAAGTCTATAAAATCATTTGATAAGAGAGCAAAAAAAATCAAGAATGTCATTGCTGTTATCTTAAATAAGCCTCTAGTCTTAGCTAAAGATATAGCTGGGGACAGTTACTTATCATCAGTTTAAAAGATATACTTAATTTATAGAAAGGAGGCAGAATACGATGAGATCATTGATTTTAATCACTGTCATTATTATTGCAGGAATGATTATTTTATCGAGTATAGCACCATTAATTGCCTTATTGATCAGCCTTGCTATTGTCTATTACAGTGTCCGACGTTTTCTTTTAACGGATTCGGTTGGCGCTAAAATTGGCTGGGGAATCGTTGGTTTGATTGGGTTGTCAATGTCGTTATCTAACACATACGCATTAGTAGGTGTGGCAGCAGTTGTTCTTTTGTATTATGCGTACCATCAGTACAAGAAAAATAAGTACGAAAAAACAGATCAAGATTGGATTATAGATTAAAAAAGGAGAGAAAAGACTATGTCAAATTTATTTACCCGCATTAAGGACTCTGTCGTTGCAGATTTTCATGAATTATTGGATCAAAAAGAGGAAAAAAATCCAATGATACATTTGAATCAACATATTCGTAATTGTGAGGATGAAGTAAGAAAACTCAAGCAATTGATTGAAAAACAGTATACGATTAAGCAGTCGTACCAAAGAGAATTAAAGCAAGCGATCTTCATGCTTGATAAGCGAACACGTCAAATGGAGTTAGCGGAAAAAATGGAAGAAACTGAGTTATATGATGAAGCAAAAATCGAGGTCGATCAGTATCAAACACGTGTCAACCAGTTAACAAATCTAACGGATACAGCAGCAACACAGATTGAAGAAATCGAGCTCAAATATAGTGAAATGCGACATCAGTTAAAAAACCTCTATGTCAAACGATTAGAGTTAAAAGGTCGAGAAAATATTGCCCGTGTTCATAAGGGAATGAACAAAGTGCTCCAAACAGATTATTTTGAGCGGAGCAATAATAAATTTGCTGAAGCTGAGGACTATATTGAACGCTTGGAACAACAGGTTAAAACAGATGAACGTCTCCATACATTAGATGCTCGATTTTCGGAATTAGAAAAAAGAGATTTAATTTCAAAGTAGGTTAGTGTACGCTATAGGTAGTCGAGTAAGAACTTGGCTACCTATTTAAACCTTAAAAGAGATTGTTCAAAAAGTTGATAACATGTTGCAACAAGAAGGGATCACTGACTAAATATTGAAATGTCTGTGGATTGTGCCTTTAGCTGCCTTTTTGAACATACAGTAAAAGGGGAACGATTATGTTTAACCTATTTGATAAGAAAACAATCCAATATTTAGCTTTAGCGATTCTAGTTGTTTTTTTAATTGAATTCATTTTTTTGAAATCAAATCATGTGATTTGGATCATTATTTGTGGTGTGGTTAGTTATTTTTCCTGGCAATATTATTACCGACAGGAATATCGAATTTTATTTTGGCTTGGTATAGCAGGAATGGGGATGACCCTATTAAATACAATGTTTTTCAGGGTATTACTTGTGTTCCCGATTCTATGGTTAGCCTTTTATATTTATCAAAATATATCTGAAAATAAAAAAGAACCTGATCCCATACAGTTTGGTGAGGAACCCTTAGAAGATAAAGAGGTTTTATATTCCAATCAATGGTTTGGCAAACAAAACATTGGTGAAAAGCCCTATCACTGGCAGGATATAAATTCTCAAACATTATTTGGTGAAACAATTATTGATTTAACTCAAACGGTGTTGCCAAAAGGTGAACCCATTGTTTTAGTTAGGCACCTTGCTGGAACGATTAAAATCATTGTTCCTTATGATGTAGAAATGAGTATCCACCATTCTGTTTTTATTGGATCGGTAGATATTTTTGGCTATGGTGATGATCAGGTAACCAATCGTGTCATTCATTACCAAACCGAAAACTATCAAAAGGCGAACCAACGGGTGAAAGTTTATACAACCATGCTTGCCGGTAAGATCGAGGTGAGTCGTGGATGAGAAAAGCTTTGGTTAGAGGGATAGTTTTAGCTTTTTTACTAACAACCGTACTCATTTTACTCATTTTTAATCAGTTTGAATTTTTACATTGGCGTCTGCTTTGGTTAGAAAGCTTTGGCGGTTTGCCGTTAATTGTAGTCATTGTGATCGTCATATTATTATTAGGCTTTATCATTGGCTTACTGCCTTATCAGGCACAACAAAAAGAAGTTCGTCTGATCAAAGAGGCACTTGAACAAGTGTTATCTGATAAGTCTGAAGAAAAAGTCCGTTATTATGGTCAAGTCAAGGAAACTGGTCAGGTTATTCGTCTCATTGCTGATGTTCAACATCAGCTCAATCAAGTGACCAAACGAATGCAGGAAGTCATGAGTGAGCAGATTGAGGATCAAGAAGAACAGATTGAAGCACGATTAACTGAGGAACGAAATCGCCTAGCTCGTGAATTACATGATTCAGTCAGTCAAGAGTTATTTGCAGCTTCGATGCTTGTTTCTGCCATTAATGAAATGCCTGCTGATGAAGCACATCAGTTAGCACAGCCTTTAGCACAGATTGAACAAATGATTCAGCAAGCCCAATTAGAAATGCGTGCCTTATTACTTCATTTGCGGCCCATTGCTTTGAAGAATCATTCTTTAAAAGAGGGAATTGATCAACTTCTAACCGAGCTTGTAGAAAAGGTGCCTATTTCGATTAATTGGCGCTCAGAAGATTTAGCTCTAAACCGAGCGTTTGAGGATCATCTTTTCCGTATATTGCAAGAATCGTTGTCAAACGCATTACGCCATTCGAAGGCGAATCAAATTGATGTATTGTTTATTGCACGAGAAGGGATTGCGATCTTGTCCGTGATTGATGATGGGATTGGATTTGATCACGAGAAAGAGCAATCAGGCTCATATGGATTAGCGAACATGCAGGAGCGTACGACAGAAATAGGTGGCCAATTCCGAATTGTGAGTTTACCAGGACAGGGGACAAAGTTAACGGTGCGTGTCCCAATCAATAGTGAGAGGTGATAAAGATGATACGTGTTTTATTTGTAGATGATCATGAAATGGTTCGGATTGGTGTAACCACCTATTTAGCCACACAAAAAGATATTGATGTGGTGGGAGAAGCAGAGGATGGTGAGGAAGCGATTAAACTCGCCCTTGAATTAAGACCAGATCTGATTTTAATGGATATTGTAATGGACAAAATGGATGGAATTGAAGCAACAAAGGAAATTATTAAGCAATGGCCAGAAGCCAAAATCTTAATGGTTACTAGCTTTGTTGATGATGATAAGGTTTATCCGGCGCTTGAAGCGGGAGCAACAAGTTATTTATTAAAAACGTCAAAAGCAAGTGATATTGCTGAAGCGATTCGAAAAACAGCACGTGGTGAATCTATTTTTGAACAAGAAGTGACGAGTAAAGTCATGGCTAAAATGCGTGGTGAAGCAAATCCTGATTTACATGATGAATTAACAGCTCGTGAAATGGAAATTTTATTACTGATTGCTGAAGGGAAGACAAATCAAGAAATTGCAGATCAACTCTTTATTGCTTTAAAAACAACGAAAGTCCATGTCAGTAATATATTGAGCAAGCTTGAAGTTCAAGACCGAACGCAGGCAGCGATTTATGCTCATCAGCACAAGCTTGTTTAAGGAGGGACAACATGAACCAAAAAAGATATTTACAAGAGTTAGCTTATCATCTGCGTTCGCTTCCAAAAGATGTTCGCGATGATATTATTGAAATGTATCGTGATCAATTTAAAATTGCAGAGCTTGAAGGACGCTCAGAAGAGGATACCATTTTACTAATGGGGCGAGCCAAGGCAAATGCTGAGAAAGAGTTGGCGATTCATGCAGATCAACTTGATTTTGATCAGCCAGATAGGTTTGAAGAGCAGGAAGAGCAGCCTTATCGACATTCAACCTCAAGATCTAATCAAAAAACAAATATTCCTGTCCTTATTGTATTAATTTTTGTTAATTTAATTTTTGTCTTAGGTCCAGCATTAGGTATATATCTAGCAGGCCTGGGGTTATGGGTATCTTCAATTATTATGATGGCTACGCCGGTGATTGCAATCTGGCGGGATCAGTTCTTTTCTCTTCCAGAGTTTTATCCAGTCTTAGCTACATTTGGGTTAGGCGTGCTTTTATTTGTTGCGATGTACTACCTGGGCAAATTAGCACATCGATTGATTCGAGCTTACTTTAATGGCATGAGCCGATTGGTGAAGGGGTGAAGAAGATGAAAAAGTTTGCAATGATCGGCTTAATCGCATTAATTATTGGTGGTTTGGGAACTATTTTTCATTGGGAACAGTTATTTATGCTTGGATCAGCTGAGCAAGCGAGTGAATCGATGTCATTCGACAGTGATCAAGTTGAAACAATTATTGTGGATAGTGATGTGGCAGAACTTAATTTTTTCAAAACGGATTCTGATGACATTGATGTTGATTTAAGTGTTGTTAGCAGATTTGATATTGAAGATATCTTTACAGTTAATCAATCGAATCAAACTTTACAGCTAACTATTAAAGAAGAGACAAATTTTCTGTTTACAATCTTTCCCTTTATCGATCGGCAATTGACTTTGAATGTTGGCCTGCCGGATTCATTTTCTGGATCGATTGATGCAGAAGTTAATGTGGGGCATATTCAGTTAAATGATCTGGTCTTAGATCAGTTCAGTGGTTACGTTGATGTAGGTATGATCGAAGGACAAAATATGGTATTAAATAATGGTAGTGCAGTAACTAATGTTGGGGAAATCGATCTGTCTATGGTGACAGGCGAATGGTATTTGGAAACAGATGTTGGTGATCTTAGACTAGATTTACTCGAATGGCAAGGAAAAGTTGAGGCCTATTCAAATGTTGGTGATATAACCATCAAATTGCCTGAGGAGCCAGAAAACTATACCCTTGATTTAGAATCAGATCTGGGAGACATAACAGGTGTTGATTCACCTGTTGTAAAAATGGGGAGCCAACAAGACCCAAGCTTAGAAGCAACAAGTGATATTGGTGATATTGACATTCAATGGAATCGTTAACCGGTTCGATAATAGAGAGAACAATGATTTGGTAAATAAGCGAAAACCACTCGCTATGAACTGGACCTCTACCTATTAGATTTGTTGGGGTGCAGTTCACTGGCATAAGTGGTTTTTAGTGTTAGATAGCTGGTAAGTTCACTCTGTTTAACTAGGATTCAGAGAATAAAGTGAATGGAAGATCAGTGTTTGAAGTAAAACGCCCGTATAAATCAGTTGTGTCTTTGCCAATGGTCAGATAGTGTTCAATAACTTGTTTGGCTGTTAAAGGCATATCTAAAGCTAAGGCATCCTTCATTTTAACCCAACTTAGCATACCTTCATTACTTACTATTTCAATTTCAGGGCATTTTAGTTCCGCAAAATAGTAGTAAATTTGTCTAATTTCATTTTGAGTATTTCTGAGTGCTATGTATCTTAAATTCATATTCTTAATATCTGCAACAGTTAATCCTGTTTCTTCATAAAGTTCTCTTAACACACATTTTTTTGGCTCATTAATTTCTTCGGGTTCAAAATGGCCTCCTGCGGTTGCAATATAAGCATCCTGAGTGGCTGCAGAACCCATTCGATAAAGGAATAAAATTTCATCCCCTCTAACTAGGTATATTGAAGTCATATTTCTAAATGTCTTATCCATAATAGTCTCCTTACTTTTAAAGGGTTTTTATAAAATTATACAACTTTCAATAGCAAAACAAGCTGAAGCGTGGAGCGTATGTCATGGATTTTATGGACATACAGATAGCCAAGCCTGAGTAAGCAGACAATCTGTTCACTATGCTAGTTGCCGGACAATCATTCCTCCTCATCTGTGGCAACAGCACCAGCACGTGGAATTTTAATCAAGAAAGAAATATTTTCATCTGTCAAATCAAGCTCCTGAACACTAAAGCGGAAATTACTTTGGATATCAATTTGCGTTACAGCAACATAGAGTTGTTCATTTTGCGAATCAAAGTAAAGCCAATCAGGTGTATCAATTTGGCGATTAATATAATGTAAGATTCGATCTTTAGGTAGATTTAATAAGCCAAGTGACATTTCAGTCATCATTAAGACAAGATCACCATTTGGCTGGACGACTGGATCCATGCGAATGTTTAACGGAATGGCTGCACCAAATGCCATGAATGAGCCGGATAACTGTATATCTTCATCAATATAAACAGTGAAATTAGATTCATCTGCTGATAACACTAAATCTACATAGTCATTAATCAGTTCATTTAAATCTTCTTTAGTTGACTCAACTTTAAATTCTGCACCGGGTTCATCTATGTAATTGGGAGTGGGTAAGGGGTCCGATTTAGGTGGTGTCGAAAATATGAAAATAGCAAATACAGTCACAATAACAAGATTAGCTCCAAATAAAATGAGAAAATAAAGTTGCCAATTTCGTTTCTTCATACTTGATCACCTTCTTTTTCAAAAATAGTAATGTGGAAACACCCGGAAAGATTTGTTTCCACATCATTGGTCAAAGACTTCAATACATCAGAACAAGAGGAAAATGTGTTGAATGGATGGATTGAATTTTTAGGAAAAAGGCATTAAAGATACCCATTATTCCAACGACATTCCTTCATTTTCAGGATTATCTTCTTGCTCAGCTGCTATATTTTCAAGCATGGTTGTTATCGAATTGAGTACCCTTGCTCCGATCAAGGAATATCCCGTTTCATTTGGATGAAAGTTATCGTCAGCTAATAAATTGATATGATCAATTTGAAATAGATCATGGACTGGAATGAAATGTCCATTTGGATAGCTTTCAAAAACAGTCTCTCCTGTTTGATTCCAATTAATTAAAATTTCCTCTAATGCTTCAATATTATCAAAATAGCCCTCAAAAGGATTGTAAAAACCAATTAAATAAATTTCTACATCTTCATTATATGAGTGAATCAGTTCAAATAAGTCCACTAATCGTTCTTCATAATTATCAAGTTCTAAGTCAAAAACAGCTTCATCTAAATTAAGGATATTTTCACGAACAATTTGCATAATATCATTTGCGCCTGCTGTTACTAACACAATATCCGCACGGCGAATTGATCGCTGGATGGCGTTTTCCTCTTCTATGCGTTCAATCAGCTGATCCGTTCGATTTCCGCGCCTACCAAAATTTTCAATTCGAACACGATAATCCAAGTCTGTTAGTCGACGTTTAAGTGTTGATAAATATCCATCTCTGCTTGTTTCATCGCCAACTCCCTGTGTTAAAGAGTCTCCGATCGCTGAAATATGATAATCATTTTGGGTAAAGACACTAATCGTTTGTTCAACAGCATCTTTTAAATTTTGGGATAAATCATTTGTTGTTGATTGTGCTTCTTCATCCATATTTTCAACCTGACCGATCATTTCATCAATCGGTTCCTGATCAGGTTCTGTTACCGTTGTTTCGTTACTAGAACTAGGTCTGAACATAAAAAATAAAAAAACACCAAGAACGAGAATAAGTATACTCAGCCCAAATAACAATTGTTTCCGTCGTCGTGTCATGATAAAAACACCCACTCAAATGTAGTTTGTATAATCATATATATTCCCCTTATTTTAAAAAATAAAACGGAACTGTCTTATGCATTATAAGTTATTTGAGTTATTTTCGAAAGGGGGGGAGTATTTAACTGTATTTAAAATCACTTCTCTAAAATTAAAGCAGAGTCATCTAATAATCATTAACGTTGCAAAACAAGGTGAGGATTGCTTACTCTAGATATTTTTTGGGGAAAACTTACTTTAATTAAAAAGGTTTATGCAATGCTAGTGTCTAATCATAAAACGAAACTTCAATCAGTGGGAGTTGGGCCTACAGGATGTAGGTCATGCAGATGTTTCCGGTGGGACGAGAGTAAACGCAGTCCCAGTCCCAGGAGGTGACGGTTTTAATCTGCGTTCCCCTAGCTCCCACTGATTCATAATGAGGAACACAAGCTAACATCTTCGCGTCCTGGGACTCAGAATAAGAAAACCCCTTATTCTTGCGGTGTAAAGCTCCGTAGTTTTCCTTAGTGCGGTTACTTGCCCCATCGAAACCCATTGTTGACCCGAGTTTTACGGACGCTAATCTGTGATAAATACAGGGGCAGGACAAAATTAAGTTTGCTAATTAAAAAATAAGGAGCTGTTACTAGGATGAATTTTAACAACTTTTTTTGTGAGTAATGGAATTAAAATATTCTGTTATCCGACATTTTAACCTGAGCTGTTAAGTGAAATGAATGATAGAAGGGCTCAATCCGACATTTTGATCTGAGCTGTTAAGTAAAATGAATGATAGAAGGGCTCAATCCGACATTTTGATCTGAGGTGTTAAGTAAAATGATTGATAGAAGGGCTCAATTCGACATTTTGATCTGAGGTGTTAAGTGAAATGATTGATAGAAGCTCTCAAAGTGACATTTTAATCCGAGATGACAAATAAAATGATTGATAGAAGTACTTAGCTACTCAACTTTTCTACATAGAAGTTAAATTTAACCTAAAAAGATGGGCTGATTTTGATGTTCTTGTAAATGTTTATTGATGGTTGAGTGACTAGACCATAGATCAGTTAACACAAAAAGAAGCGATCACAAGATGTACATCATACATTTTGCAACAGCTTCTTATTTTTATTTAGATACATATCAACTGACAACGATTCATTATTTGTAGCTCAATTCTACTTACTGTATTCTACTCACACTATTTCTCATTAATCATGGTTTGGGTTTAAACGAATTTGATGCGCTGTGCGGAATAGGCATTCATTCTCAACGATAAATTGTCCATTTGATTCAGCTTGTGCTTTTAAAGCACTGTAATCTTCTTGTGTTCTAAACCAAACGATTTTGGCGTCAGCGGGTAATTGACTAACAGCATCTGGATCGGCTACAAATAATAAATCGATTGACTCATGATTATCAGCGAGATCAGTGAACTGGAAGCCAAGCTTAGCAAGTTTCTTCAAGCAATTATGTTTTGAACCATCACCAGCAACAACTATATTTTTGGGGCGGATTGCACCGTCTTCACGAGCAAATGGTGATTCAAGTACCCAACGTACGGCATCCTCAAGTGCAGGTTGAATCATTGGGGCTGTATCTGTTGCATGAGCAATCGCCTGATCTAAATCGGCAACAATATCAGCATAGCTTTCTAACCCAACGGATAAACGAATCAGAGACTCTGTCACACCACTAGCTTTTAAACCTTCTGTACTTAATTGTTGATGAGTGGTGGAAGCAGGATGAATAATCAATGACTTCGCATCCCCAACGTTGGCAACATGGGAGAAGAGCTTCACTTGATCAATCACCTTACGACCAACTTCACGATCCCCTTTAATCCCAAAGGTGATGATTGAACCATACGTATCAGTTAAATACTTTTCTGCTAACTGGTGGGAAGGATGTGAAGCTAATCCCGGATAATTCACCCATTCAACTTGAGGATGGTCAACTAAATACTTAGCCACGCGTTCAGTGTTTTCACTATGTCGTTTGACACGTAAATTAAGTGTCTCTAAGCCTTGGATAAATTGAAAGGCACTTTGTGGGCTTAAGGCGGGGCCAATGTCACGTAATAATTGGACACGAAATTTTAAGGCAAAAGCCGCTGGCGCAACATCAGTACCAAAGCGAATGCCATGATAGGATTCATCAGGTTCGGTAAAGCCAGGGAATTTACCATTATTCCAATCAAAACGACCACCATCAACAATAATACCGCCAATGCTTGTGCCATGACCACCAATCCATTTCGTTGCCGAATGAATGACAACATCAGCTCCCCATTTGATTGGATTTGCTCCATAAGGTGTTGCGAAAGTATTATCAATAAGTAATGGAATGCCATTGTCATGAGCAATATCAGCAACTGTTTCAATATCAAAGACATATAAAGAGGGGTTCGTAATTGTTTCAGCAAAAATTGCTTTTGTTTTGTCTGTTATTGCTTCTCTGAAGTTTTCTGGATCGGTTCCATCTACAAAGACAACCTTAATCCCATACTTCGGCAAAGTTTGATCGAATAAATTAAATGTTCCACCATATAAATTACTATCCGTTATGATTTCATCGCCTGCTTCAGCAATATTTAAAATGGCTAGAGTGATAGCTGACATTCCTGAGGCTGTTGCGACAGCAGCAACCCCATCTTCTAATAAAGCCACTCTATTTTCAAATACATCAACAGTTGGGTTCATAATTCGACTGTAAATATTTCCTGGTTCAGCTAAGCCAAATAAATTTTGCGCATGTTCTGTATCTCGAAAGACATATGAGGTTGTTTGATAGATCGGCGTCGCCCGTGAACGAGTGACCGGATCAACGGTCTGTCCTCCATGAATTAATTGTGTTTCTGCACCAACGGATTGAAAAAAACCCTTCGACATCATACTTTTCCTCCTTTGATTTTTAAGCATCATCTTTTCAAAAAAACCCTCTTCTATTTTTAGAAGAGGGGACGTGTTCCTGATCCTCCTCTTATCTTCCAGATTAGACAAACCTGTAGGATTTAGCACCTTTGCAAAATGCCGGTTGCTGGGCTTCACAGGGCCTATTCCCTCAGCCGCTCTTGATAAGAGTCATATATATTACTAAGGATTATAGTTGAGTTTCAGTTATTCGTCAAGGTATTTTCGCAAAATTTCAACTATTTAGAAAGCAGGGAAATGACACAGATTTAGCTGATGTGCATAAATTAGTTAGGGATAGGAGTGTGAGAACAATGACAGAACATGATCAAGATTTTCTGAAGCAGGCACGTGATTGGGTAAAAAAGATGGATAGCTTATTTCAGCGTTATCCTGATGACAGTTTACTTGCCTCAATCGATCAATTTTTTCAAAATAGGCAAATACCGACATATGTAAAAAACACAGAAGATGAATGGATTGTGACCTATCAATTGCCCGGAGTGACAAAAGACCGGATCCACATATCAATTGAAGATAACCGTTTAGTTGTCAAAGTGACAGAGAAACAAGAACAGGAAGTAAAGGATGACCAAAAGGATTATTATCATTTCAGGCAATTTCAGAGAGCGCGTGAGAGCATACTTTCGCTACCGGGTACAGTTATTCCTTCAACGCTAACGACCTCATTTGATCATGGTTTACTTAAAGTAAAAGCAAAGAAGCAAGCGATTAAAAAACGAGATTTATCGATCGATTAATTGAATAATCATTTAGACCAAATTAAAGAATGACATCGCTTTTCGCAGGCATAATAACCACTGTTAAAGTAACTTTAACAGTTACCATTTCAGTGGTTTGCCTTCGAAGGCGATTTTTGCTGTACATCAAGCTATGATAAATTGCTAAAGATGAAGTTTATGGTAAGAAGTAGTGAGTCTAAGAATGTGTATTATTCTAATTCTGAGAGTCGGCAGATGAAACTTGTTCATAAAATATGGTATATTATGATTAGAACATCCATGAGAGGAGGAAAACATTTGGATATTATTGCACTCATTTTAGGACTTATATTATTTTTAAATATTGCTTTAGCTATTACGATTGTATTTCTTGAGCATAAAAATCCAACATCCACTTGGTCATGGTTGCTTGTGTTAACTTTTATTCCACTTGGCGGTTTTTTACTTTACCTTATGTTCGGACGTAAATTAAGTCGGAAGAAGCTCTTTATTTGGGATAATAAAAGTAGATTTGGTGTTAAAAATGCCGTTGAAAATCAATTGCAATTACTAGCAGAAGACAGTTTTCCAATTCCTGATCATTTTGAAAATAATCGAGACTTGTTTTATCTGCATTTACGCAATAATGATGCGATCTTAACTCAAGAAAATGAAGTTGAGATTTATAATGATGGACAAGCTAAATTTGATGCACTGATCAAAGATATAGAATCGGCTAAACATCATATTCATATGCAATATTATATTTATCGAAGTGATCATCTTGGAAAACGTATTGGAAACCTATTAAAGAAAAAGGCACAAGAGGGTGTCTCTGTTCGTTTTTTATATGATGACTTAGGGGCTCGAAAGTTAAGTCGACGCTTTATCCGAGAATTAAAGCAAGCAGGGGTTTTGGTAGAAGCCTTTTTTCCTTCATTGATTCCTAAGATTAACTTTAAAATAAATTATCGTAATCATCGAAAACTCGTGATTATCGATGGGGAAATTGGTTATACGGGCGGGTTTAATGTTGGTGATGAATATCTCGGTGAAGTAAAAAAATATGGTTATTGGCGAGATACCCATTTGCGCATAACAGGTGAGGCCGTTCGAAATATGCAAACACGTTTTATTTTGGATTGGAACCAAGCTTCAAAGCAGCAGCTTATCCTCTATGACCCGATCTATTATCAGGCGAAACCCAATGGTAATGTTGGCATGCAAATTGTTTCAAGCGGGCCAGATTCTGACTGGGAACAAATCAAGTATGGTTACATCAAAATGATTATGGAAGCTGAAGATTATGTTTATATTCAAACACCTTATTTTATTCCTGATGAGAGTTTAGCTGATGTGGTCAAAATAGCGGCCTTATCTGGTATTGATGTTCGAATTATGATTCCGAATAAGCCTGATCATCCTTTTGTTTATTGGGCAACCCATTCTTATATTGGTAATATGCTTGAAGCAGGGGCAAAGATATATATTTATCAAAATGGTTTCTTACATGCAAAGACGATTATGGTTGATGGTAAGATTGCATCAGTAGGAACCGCGAATATTGATGTTCGAAGTTTTCGCTTAAACTTTGAAGTCAATGCCTTTCTATATAGTGAGGATGTAACGCAGCGTTTAATCGCTGATTTTGAACAGGATATGAGTCAATCTGATTTATTGACACTAGAAGATTACCGGAAGCGATCACTTTGGATTCAAATTAAAGAATCAATCGCTCGTTTAATTTCGCCAATACTGTGAGAAGCTCAGACAAAAATAAATGGATTAATAAGAAAGGTGAATGAAATTCAAGCTGATTGGATTGATCATTCGCTTTTTTTTACGGATTATCAGTAAATTTAATCACGAATTAGATGACTGAAATGGAGTTAGCTATGATTAATGGGTGAACACTGATAAATTAGAAAATAAAACGAAGCCCGTTTTTGCTCCGAGTTTTACGGACGGTTATCTGTGATAAATAGAAGCAGACTGTTAAAGTTACGCCGTTATTTGTTTGATCAGCAAGACTATATTATACTAGCAAGAGAAGTAGTTGGGAGTGATATGATGGAAATCTTATCGGTAGAAAATTTAACGAAAAGTTATGGAGAAAAAACGTTATTAAACCAAATCACATTTTCAATAGAGAAGCAAGATAGGATTGGAATCGTTGGTGTTAATGGAACAGGGAAATCAACACTTTTAAAGCTAGTGGCTGAAAGAGAAGATCGAGAACAGGGTACGATTAGACATGCTAATGATTTTTCAATGGCTTATTTAGCACAAGAGCCTGAACTCCAGCCAGATCGGACCCTATTAGCTGAGGTTTTTGCAGGTGAATCCTCCCTGATGACCGCACTTCGAGAATATGAAGAAATCCTTTATCAATTAGAAAAAACACCAGATGATGGATCCGTCCAAAGACAATTTACACGTATTCAAGCAAAGATGGATCGTTTGGATGCATGGGATGCAGCCACCACAGCAAAAATAATCTTAACTAAATTGGGTATTAATCAGTTTGATCGAGAAATAAAAATGTTATCAGGCGGTCAACAAAAGCGGGTAGCCTTAGCAAAGGCATTAGTTCAACCGGCACATTTACTTATTTTAGATGAACCGACTAACCACTTGGATCATGAATCGATTGAATGGCTAGAAAAGTTTTTGCCAACTTATCAAGGGGCTATTATGTTAGTAACACATGACCGTTATTTCTTAAATCGGGTAACGAATCGGATTTATGAGCTCGATTTGGGCAACCTGTATCAATATAGCGGTAATTATGAAACCTATTTAGCCAAAAAAGCAGAACGCTTGCAACTTGAACAACAGGAAGAACAGAAACACGCTAATATCCTAAGAAACGAAATGGCTTGGCTCAAGCGTGGAGCAAGAGCACGTTCTACCAAACAAAAGGCGAGAATTGATCGAATCAAAGATATGAAAACTAAAAACTTTGCAACCGATCAGTCTGAACTTGAGTTTGGTGTTGGCTCAACGCGATTAGGTAAGAAAGTCCTCGAACTTAATCAAGTGACTAAAGCTTATCAAAATAAATCCCTTGTTGATTCATTCTCTTATTTGATTAAACCGGGTGACCGAATAGGCATTGTCGGCCCAAATGGCAGTGGAAAAACAACTTTACTGAATTTAATTGCTGGAAAAGTTGAACCTGATCAAGGTGAAGTGGATATCGGACCAACAGTGAAATTGGGCTATTATCAACAAGATCATAATGATATGGATGAAAATTTAAAGATTATTGAATATATTCGAGAAACAGCTGAAGTAATTCATACTGAAGACAATCAAGTGGTTACTGCTGAACAGATGCTGGAGCGTTTTCTATTTCCTCGTCCTCAGCAGTGGACCTATATCCACAGACTTTCAGGCGGAGAAAAACGCCGGCTTTATTTGTTAAAGGTATTGATGGAAGAGCCTAATGTATTATTGCTTGATGAGCCAACTAATGACTTAGATACACATACATTAGCCATTTTGGAAGACTATTTAGATAGTTTTCCTGGTGTCGTGATTACTGTTTCACATGATCGCTACTTTCTTGATCGAATCGCTCGACAACTGCTCGTCTTTAAAGCAGCGGGGATAATAGAAACCTTCTATGGCAATTATAGTGAGTTTTTAGAAAAACAAGTCAATCTAAAAAGTTCTGTGACTAACGAAAAGCAAAAGCCGGCTAAAGTAAAACCAAAGAAGAAGAAACTGTCTTATCATGAGCAAAAGGAATGGGCTGTGATTGAAGATGAGATTGAAGAACTTGAGCAAGGGATTGAGCAAGAGAAACAAGCGGTTTTAGCAGCAGGATCTGATGCTGAAGCGGTGCGAATGCATTATGACCGTCAGCTTGAACTCGAAGCCCTTCTGGAAACAAAGATGGATAGGTGGGAAGAGCTCTCTTTACTTGTCGAAGAATTGGAGCAGGAATAATATATTTCATAATCCGAAATAAGTGATGTATAATAAGATCTGAATAGAAAATTTGGAGGGAATCATATGGCAGATGTAAAGTTGCAAGAAAAATATGCTGAACTTGCTTTAAAAACAGGAGTTAATTTGCAAAAAGGACAAGCTTTAATGATTAATTCGTCAATAGAAGGTGTAGACTTTACTCGTATTGTTGTGCGAAAAGCATATGAATTAGGAGCAAAGGATGTCATTATTAACTGGCAAGATGACGAAATCACTTTATTAAAGTATCAAAATGAATCAGAAGAAGTGTTGATGGATGTACCACAATGGCAAGTTGATAAATATTTAAGCTATGCAGAAGATGGCGTTGCTTTATTGTCGATTCGATCAACGAATCCGGATTTGCTAAAAGAAGTTGATCCAGCAAAAGTGGCTAAAGCGACAAAAGCTCGTGCTGAAGCAATGAAAGAATTCCGAAAGTATACGATGAATGACCGAATTGCTTGGTCAATCATTTCCATTCCAACTGGAGATTGGGCACAGAAGATTTTCCCAGATTCAGATGTAGAAGAAGCAAAGGAAAAGCTATGGGAACAAATCTTCCAAATTGTTCGTGTTGATCAAGAAGATCCAATCGCTGCTTGGGATCAACATAATCAAACATTAAAAGATGCCCATGGTATTTTAAATGAAAAAAAATATAAACAATTAATTTTCAAAGCACCTGGGACAGATATTACTTTTGATTTACCAGAAGGCCATATTTGGAAAGGTGGCGGTGCGTATACGACAGAGGGTCGCCATTTTAATCCGAATATGCCAACAGAGGAAGTCTTTACTGTTCCACATAAATATGGAGTTAATGGTGTTGTGACGAGTACAAAGCCATTGGTCTATGGCGGTAATATGATTGATAATTTCAGTCTAACTTTTGAAGAGGGTAAAGTTGTTGATTTTAAAGCTGAGCAAGGCTATGAAACGTTGAAGCACTTATTGGAATCTGATGAAGGCGCAAAACGTCTAGGCGAATTAGCGCTTGTCCCTGATGCTTCACCTATTTCTCAATCAGGATTGATTTTTTATAATACTTTGTTTGATGAAAATGCATCTTGCCATATTGCTTTAGGTAAAGCCTACCCAACAAATTTAGAAGGCGGCTCTGAAATGTCTGATGAGGAGCTTGATCAGCATGGTGTCAATGATAGTCTAACACATGTCGACTTCATGATTGGCTCAGCAGACTTAGATATTGATGGTGTTACAGCCGATGGAAAAACAGAACCAGTCTTCCGTAAAGGGGCTTGGGCATTAGATATTTAAGTTCAGTGTGACCGATGATTTGATGAAATAAAACGAAACTTCACTCAGTGGGAGTTGGGCCTATAGGATGTAGGTCATGCAGATGTTTCCAGTGGGGCGAGTAACCGCAGTCCCAGTCTCAAGCCCCATCGAAACCCATTGTTACCCCGAGTTTTACGGACGGTTATCTGTGATAAAATGAAAAGTGATAGAGACAAAACGAGTCTCATACGAATAAAAACGGTTGTGTTTATCTATTTTTGATAAACACAACCGTTTCATTTTTGCTATTATTTCCCTTGTTAACGGCGGAGTATTTTCTTATTATTTACGTGAAACTCTGGATAGAAGCCCTCTAACCGACATTCTGATTTACGATTCCGATAAAAATGTATGATAGAAGCCCTCTATCCGACATTCTGATTTACGATTCTGATAGAAATGTATGATAGAAGCTCTTTATCCGACATTCTGGCTTGCGATTTCGATAGAAATGTATGATAGAAGCCCTCTAACCGACATTTTGATTTACGATTTGATATGAAATGTCCTTCTATATTTATTTCGAATTCCATTCCCTTGATTAGAGCTTACTCGAATGAATTCAAGTGTTACAGCTAGAATGACAATAATGCTTACGCTTATTGAGTTGTACAGTCTTTCTAGCCACATAAAAACTACTAACAATTTTATTGTGCAACAGCCCTTTTTATTTGGCTGCGCTTTGTTTCAGCTCTTTTTTTGTAACATAAGAAAGTTTAACAAGTTCCTACTCATGCTTGTCGCTCCGAAAATATCTTACGCTTTCCTTGGATTTGCCCTCAGTCTTGATAAATTAATATTATTTATTAGCTAAAATATCAATGGTGTCTTCTATATGCAATCCAAAAAGTAAATGTCCCTTTTCCACTCAATTGTGCCCTTAATCGTATATTTGAATACTTTATCCGAAGATAGGATTCCTCAAGAAAGATATATACTCATAAAATATTTAATTAGAATAGTTTTGCACTATATACAGAAGCATTATTTTACTAATAACAAAATTAATAATAGATAAACCGTAGCATTAATATAAAATTGCACTATTAAATGTGCATGAGAATGATATTGTACAAATGATAAGGTTGGACTAACATTAAATTAGGTTAGGTAATGAGGTGACTATTATGGAAACGCTTAATGATAGACAAAAACATATTTTAGCTTTCTTAGCAGATGTTAATGGTCCTGTAACAGCTAAAGCATTAGCTGACACCTTTAAAGTATCATTAAGAACCATTAGATATGATACTGAAGAAATAAAGTTATGGTTAAAAGACTATGACTTAGAATTAATTAAGAAACCAAAGGTAGGAGTTGTTGTATTAAACAAGACGAAATTAAAAGAAATACTTTACAAATTTGAATTAAGACCAGCAGAAGTATATTCATTAGAAGAAAGAAAAAAAATTATACTCTTAATGATTTTATTTTCACGGGGAAATGTTTTCTCTTATGACATGGCAGATAGACTTAATATTTCGAAAACGACAGTTATTAATACGATTAAAAATCTAAGAGATGAATTAGATAATTTTGGAATAACGATCGAAGGAAAAACAAGAGTTGGATATTTTATAAGTGGTAATGAAGTCTTGATTAGAAAATATATACTATATGAGTTGTTTCCCATATTACGAAAAAAGTGTCAGAATGTATTCCGTTTTTTGAATATGTTTATTGATTCAGAAGTAATGAAGGATGTTCATTGGATTGAAAAAAAGATATCAAAAAATATAAATTATAATCAAAGTGTAGAAAAAATACAGTTTCTAAGATTTTTCATTTTGATGTTAGTTTCTCGAATTAATACAGGTAAGCTGATAGAAGAAAAACCACATTATCATATATTCTGTTATAAATCTGAAATTTTCAAGAATATACAATCAATTATGAATGAGGTTTTTGATGGTGGTAAAAGTGAATTTATTTACAATGAAATAATCTATTTTATTCACTTTTTGTTAAAGGAGAACTATGACGAAACGGTCCTTCTTTATGTTGAAGTTAATGAAGAAGAGATAAATGAGATAGTAAGTCAATTAATTGAGTATGCGGGATCATATGTAGTTTTACATGATACCGATATGCTTCGAAGAGAACTGAGGGCTCACTTCATACGTTCATTTAGCAGGTTAAAGTTTGGTATGAATGATCACAATCCTATTTTGGATGAAATCAAGACAAAATACGGGGATATATACTACATTATTGAAGATACAAAAAAGACTATATTTCAGGCCTACCATATTAATATTAGTGAAGATGAAATAGGATTTATCACTTTGTATTTTGTAAAGGCAATCGAACGACCAATCATTAAAAATAAGAAAATTCTTTTGGTTAGTAACTTGAGAAAATCAACGACAAGCTTCCTTAAAACTCGCCTTTTAAATAACCTGACAGATGTAGAAATTGTTGATATAAAGCCAGCCGTTGATAAGACATTGGATGAAGCACAAATTGAAAAAGTAGATTTGATCATTAGTACTTACAACATTGAAGAAGTTGGAAAGCCAACATTAATTGTCAGCCCAATGATCACTAGTCAGGAGCTGGGTCAAATTAGAGAATTATTATACCTCCGAAACCCAGTTGAAAATCGGAAAAAAATAGAGTTGGATGACTTTAAACATAGTTTATCTAAAATCCTAAATAAAAATAATCCGATTGCTAAAGATTCAAGAATGAACATTGAAATTATGAACTTTTTCTCTTTTTATTCTGAACGGTATTTTAATAATATGGATTTTTTGGATCAAGAAGTAGAAATGATATCAATGATTTTATTAGAGGTATTAGAAATGGTAACTAAATTAGTAGATGTTAACCACCAAAAAAGTAATTATTTAAAGGCTGTTACAGGTATATTTATTCATATCGTTATGGCTGTTCCAAGGTGGCAACGAGGGGAATTTATCTATGAGAATAACTATGACTATTACAAATACAAATATCCAGAAGAAATTAAAATTATAGAAGAAACTTTAACAAAAATAAATAGTAAATATAACTTAAACATCAAGAATACTGAAGCAGTTAGTATCTTAAGTTATACATTAAATCATAATTAACGAGGTGAAAAATATGCCGAAAAAATATGACATCTTATTGCTAACACATGGTGAGTGGGGGGGTTCTCTTCTCTCTAATTTAAAAATGATAGTAGGTAATGCACCAGGGGCTTATAGTATCCCACTAATGTCAGCGGATACATTTAATGATTACTATTCTAGAGTAGAAGAGAAAATCAAAAGTTTAAATTCATCAGTACTTGTTCTTACAGACTTATATGGTGGTACGACAAGTAATGTAGCTTTAAAACTTACACAAAAATATAATTTAAAAATAATTAGTGGTTTAAATGCTGGATTACTGTTGGAAGCAGTCTCCAATCAGCAATCAGAATTAAACGACCATTTAGTCCGGGAGTTGTTGGAAGCGAGTTTGAATAATTGTAAGGTTTTATCAATAAATATTAAATCTTAAAAAATGGAGTGAAATAAATGGCTCAAATCGTTTTATGCCGGGTTGATAGCAGATTAATCCATGGTCAAGTCGTTACAAAATGGGTGAATCAATCACAAGCAAATCACATTGTTGTTATCAGTGATGAATTGGAGAAGGATGATTTTATGAAAAGTATATATTCGATGGCAGCACCTCCGGGAGTTAAGGTGGATATTTTCGGGGTGGAAAGTGGTGTGAATACTTGGAAGGATAACCAATTTGGAGAGGGTAATGTTTTATTATTGGTTCCTGATTTAAAAACATTATCTAGTATTGTCAACGAAGGGATTCAATTGAAGGCAGCACAAGTTGGCGGATTAGGAGGTGGACCTGGTCGTAAAGTTGTATATCAGAACATCACACTGGATGATAATGATGTCGAAATACTCAAAATACTAGATCAAAAAGAATTGGACCTTTATTTTCAGACAATCCCAGAAGATTCACCATTAAAATTAGCAAGCGTTTTAGAAAAATATTAATGATCATCAAATGAGAGGAGAAATTATATGAATACGCTAGGAATTGCTATCGTAATGGGTTTATATTATTGGTTTGCAAGATTAAGATTGGGTTATACCTTTTCAGGTATATTGGTACAACCGTTACCCATAGCGTTTGTAGTCGGCTTAGTAACCGGCAATATGCATGACTCTATGATTATCGGTGCAGGACTACAATTGATCTTTTTAGGTGTTACATCAACTCCGGGTGGAAATGTACCGAATGATCCTGCTTTAGCAGCTACCATTGCAATTCCAATTGGAGTAGCTGCCCAAATGAGTCCAGAAGCCACTATTGCACTAGCTGTTCCATTCGGTGTCATAGGGGTCTTCATGGATCAGCTACGTAGAACAATTAATGCTGCCTGGGTGCATATGGCCGATAAACATGTCGAGACTTTAAATTATGGAGGTATATACAGGGCAGCTTTTCTCTATCCAACAGTTTTAGGATTTATTATAAGGTTTCCAGTTGTCTTTGCGGCAGTGTATTTTGGAGAATCAGCTGTTAATAGATTGATTGAATTGATTCCGGAAACGCTGATGCATGCCTTTGAAGTTATGGGTAGTTTGTTACCAGCCTTAGGTTTTGCCTTGACTATTATGGTAATTGGGAAAAAATCTTTAATCCCATATTTTTTGATTGGTTTCGTGGCTGTTATGTATTTTGATGCTGAGGTTATGGCAATTGCTGTAATTGGTACTTGTATTGCCTATTTAGTGAAAAATAAAGGTCTAAAGGAGGCATAATGATGGCGATGGATAAGGAACAGATAATGGAAGCTGCAAATAAATCAGTGAAAGGAAAGCTTTCAAAAAGGGATTTACTTAAGACGTACATTATATACCAACTTGGTTGTGAATTATCAAATTCTTATGAAAGACTACAAAGTTTAGTTTTTTGTGCCTCTATGATTCCTGCTGTGAAAAAATTATATAAAGGGGATGAAGAAGCACAAAAAGAAGCACTTAGAAGACACTTAGTATTTTTTAATACAGAAGGAACTGTAGGATCCGCTATTCAAGGTGTGGCTTTGGCGATGGAAGAGGAAAAGTCAAATGGTGCTGAAATTGGAGATGCTTCGATAACTTCTATTAAAACGGGTTTGATGGGACCTATGGCGGGTATTGGTGATTCAATAATATGGGCAGCCTTAATGCCAATTATACTTTCTCTTTTCATACCAATGGCGAGAAATGGAAGTGGTTTTGCGGGGGTTGCGCCGGTAATTATTTATACGGCTATCACGATGTATGCTAGTTGGTTATTATTGAATAATTCATATAAATTAGGTAAGTCATCCATTATAACGTTACTGCAAGGCGGGCAGATGAAACAATTAATATATGCTGCCAATGTTTTAGGAATGATGATGATGGGGGCTTTATCTGCTAGTTATGTTACGATCTCAACACCTTGGGAAATTTCTACATCTGCAGGAGTGGATATCGTTATTCAGAATATCCTTGACGATATTTTTAAAGGGTTGTTACCTCTGGCAGCAGTATTTGGCATTTATTTATTCATGGTAAAGAAAGGACCAAGGTATGGGCTTATTTTAGGGACTATCGTTTTAATAAGCATTGTTGGAGCATTTCTTGGAATTTTGTAAGAAATTTAATAGATAGGCTAAAAAATATTAATTTTAACGATCTCAAACGTAACTTATATTCATATTAACTCGCTATTTTCACTTGGTATAAGTCGAAAGAGATTACCAAAAAAATAGCGAGTTTTTAATAGTTTCCATATTACTATGTATGAGGGGGTATCTCTAAAAGATGGAAAATGTCTATCAAAAATACAAATTGAAAAAAGTGATCAATGCATCAGGAAAAATGACTATTCTAGGTGTATCTAGAATTTCAGATGAAGTTTCAGAGGTTCTCAAGACTGGGTCGCAAAACTTTTTTGAAATGAAAGATTTAATAAAAAAGACAGGAACGCATATAGCTAATCTTTTGGAAGTTGAAGATGCAGTGATCGTTTCTAGCGCATCAGCAGGAATTGCACAGTCAGTTGCAGCGATAATTGGAAAAGGAAGTCAACATCATTTATATCATCCATTTGATAAAAGTTATTCCAAAAGAAAGATTGTTTTACCTAAAGGACATAATGTTGATTATGGGACACCGATCGAATTAATGATCAATCTAGGTGGAGGGAAAGTTGTTGAGGCTGGATATAGCAATATGTGTTCAAAACAACATATCGAACTTATGATAGACGATGATACCGCTGCAATAATGTATGTTAAAAGTCATCATTCAGTACAAAAAAACATGTTAAATATTAAAGAAGCTGCTGAAATGGCAAAAAACTATCAATTACCATTGATAGTTGACGCTGCTGCGGAGGAAGACTTGGTTAAGTACTACCAAATGGGAGCTGATATTGTTATTTATAGCGGGGCAAAGGCAGTTGAGGGACCGTCTTCAGGAATTGTTTTAGGAAAAACAAAATATATAAATTGGGTTCGTATGCAAGCTAATGGTATAGGAAGATCAATGAAAATCGGTAAAGAAAGTATTTTAGGAATAGCTTATGCTATCGAACAATTTTTAAAAATTGGTAGTGAATCTGGGAAGAGTATGATTTGCAGGTTAAAGCCTTTTATAACGGAATTAGAGGATATAGAAGGACTAAAGGCTGAAATCGTGCAAGACTCAGCTGGAAGAGATATATACCGAGCAAAGTTAATAGTTAAAGAAGATTGTTTTTTAGATGCTAAATCAATAGTTGATACACTTAAGGCAGGATTTCCCGCAATTTACACTCGTGAATATGAAGTTAACAACGGGATTATTGAATTTGATATTCGTAGTGTAAGTAATAGTGAAATAAAACAAATTGTCAATAGAATAATGGAAATTACACAAAAATAAATCGTGAATAGGGGAGCATTATGCAAAAGAAACCCACATTTTATAAAGATAGAGTTTGTCTAAACGTATTAACAAATTCAGTAGCTAACGCAATTGATTGTTATCAGATAGCTGAAGGAAATGTAGTTTTAGGTGTTTTATCGATAAATTATGATGATGATCAAAGTGCAATTGTAGATATGATAAAATATCAAGAAGCAGTAGATAATGCTATTTCAGTTGGATTAGGTGCAGGAGATCCTAATCAGAGTGATAGAGTTGCCCGGATATCAAAAGAAATACAGCCACAGCATGTCAACCAAGTATTTACTGGAATAGGCAAAAATAGAACATTGCTAAATCAGAATGAAACACTGATCAATGGTCTAGTATCGCCGACAGGTAAAGTAGGTTATGTTAATATTGCAACGGGTCCTCTAAGCAGTCAATCAATACCTACAGAGGTTCCCATTGAAACGGCCATTGCTTTGCTGAAAGATATGGGAGGAAATTCGGTAAAATACTTTCCAATGAAAGGTCTAAAACATAAGGAAGAATATAAAGCAGTTGCAGAAGCATGTGCTAAAAGTAATTTTATTCTAGAACCAACTGGCGGTATAGATTTCAATAACTTCAGGGAAATTATTGAAATTGCAATTAATGCTGGAGTTAGACAAATAATCCCGCATATTTACAGTTCTATTATTGACCCTAGAACAGGTGAGACAAAACCTGAACATGTTCATCAGTTATATGAAATAGTTAAAAGTGTTTTAGGTTAGATGGTATGCTATTGCAATACCTTCATGGAATTTAATTAGGGGGATTGAATTGGATAAATACGGAGTAATATTTGATATGGACGGAGTAATCATAGATAGTGAGCCTGTTTATAAATCTATAAATGAAAAGATATTTAATCATATGGGGATAAAGATAGATGATGAGGCTATTCTTCACGAAATCATGGGTGTAATCAAGCAGAGAAAGTGGGAATTGTTAAAGGAAAGATATAATTTAAAGGAAAGTATTGACACTTTGATAGAAATAGAAAATAAATTTTTTTCACAGGTAGAACTTGACTTTAAAAAAATGTTGTTTCCAGAGGTTGTATCTATACTTCAAACTTTAAAATTATCAGGCATGTCAACTGCTTTAGCATCATCGTCTGATAGAAAGCGAGTTTATTCTGTTTTAAAGCAGTGTAAACTAGAATGTTATTTTGATAAAGTCATTACTGGTGATGATGTGGTAAATGGAAAGCCGAATCCAGAGGTCTTCCTTACTGCTGCAAAGGAGTTTGAACTACCTCCAGAAAATTGTACTGTTATTGAAGATTCTACTAATGGTTTACTTGCTGCTAAAAGGGCTAAGATGAATACAATTGGAATAAAGCATCAAGAAATTAAAATGGACCTTTCTCTTGCAGATAGGATAGTTCATTCCCTTGGTGAAATAACTTTTTGATCTTCGATTTAACATAATTAGTTCATCGTTCTAATTCTAATAAATAATCTACTTGTTAAAACGGTTTTGAAGATAAACTTTGCTTTTCAAAACCGTTTTAATTTTAGGTACATTAAAAGATGATGATTCATATATCAGTGCATTTTACTCATTTGTTATTAAACGCTCTAAATTCTTCATAAATTTTAAGAAGTAACTCGTTATGTTCAATTTTGATCCTTCTGTCCTCTTTGTACGCACGGACTAAAACTTTAACTAGGATGATAGGAATGACTATGACAATAGCTATCATAAGTAATTGAACAAGTATAACGATAATAGGTATAATGTCTGGAAACATTATTCATTTACCTCCTTTCATTTACTAAAGCTATAATGTTAACGTTTGTTATCGATGTGTGAAATAATTAAGTATATGTTACCTTTCATTTAATCATCCAACAAATCATTTTTAATTAGAACAGCTTTGATCATCGTGTAATCAATCTCATCATGAACCAACTCTTTAATGGGTTTCAAATAAGGCTCTCCAGTTGTCTGATAGGCTTCAAGAACAACTTCTTCGACTTCATCATCAATAAAATCAGACCAATCGATGGAGTAACCTTCTTGATATGCCTTGAAAAGATGTGTAGCGATCGTTTGCTCTTGCACGTTACGTTTCTTAGCAATTAGTTCGATTGGATTTCCTTCATCATAGAGCTGATAGCTGATTAAATGACTCGGTTGATTACTTGATTTTAAACGAATGATTTCTAAAAATTGTTCACCGTATGAATCAAATTTTTTCAAGCCAACACCTTTAATTTTCAACATGTTTTCTTTATCAGTCGGCAAATAACGGCAGAGCTCTTTTAAAGTAGCATCTGAAAAGACAACGTAGGGTGGGACGTTATCTTGGTCAGCAATTTCCTTTCGTAAGAGACGAAGTTGTTCAAATAGCTGGCTATCAACATCAGCTTCTTCGGTTTGTTGAATTTCCGTTTGGCGCATCCAGACCTCAGCTTTGTTTTTTAATACATCGGCCGCCTTACTTGTTAATTTAAGAATGGGAAAGCGTTGGTCGCCAGTGGTTAAGTAGTCTTCAGCAACGAGAAAATGAATAAAATCGGTAATCTCCTTTTCAGTTTGATGTTTCATTAGTCCATAGGTAGATAGATTTTCAAGTTGAAATTGCTTAACCTTTTTATCTTTTGATCCTTTCAACACCTTAGCCGTTAGTCCTGTACCAAAACGCTGTTCCATTCGCATCACACAAGATAACACTATTTGTGCATCACGAGTTCGGTCGACTTTTTCACCTGTTTTCGTGCAATTCGAGCAATGCCCGCAATCATCGTAGCTATTCTGCTCTTCAAAGTAATTTAGGATATATTTGGGCAAGCAATTATCGGTATGACAGTAATTGATCATGGAACGGAGCTTTTTATATTCGAGCGCCTTTTTCTCCTCATCTAACTCAGATTGTTCAATAAAAAATTTTGGCAAATGACTATCTTGTCCAGAAAATAACAGAATACAATCACTGGGTTCACCATCTCGCCCTGCTCGTCCTGCTTCTTGATAATAGGCTTCAATATTCATTGGTAAACTGTAATGAATCACAAAGCGCACATTAGATTTATCAATTCCCATACCAAAAGCATTTGTTGCTACAATAATTTCAACCTCATCATTGATAAATTTATTTTGTTGCTGACGTCGAACATCTTCCGATAAACCAGCATGATAGTAGGCTGTTCGAAAACCTTTTTTAATAAGTTGGGCATGAATGGTATCAACAAGCTTTCGGGTAGGAGCATATATAATACCTGATTCGTGTTTATGATCTGGTAAATAATTGAATAAAAAGTCTTGTTTGTTTTGTCCTTTTACTAAATGAAAGGACAGGTTATCACGATAAAAACCAGTATTTACAACAGATTGATCATCAATATTTAGCAGGTTTTGAATATCACATACTACCTCGGGTGTAGCAGTTGCTGTTAAGGCTAAACGGAGGGGAATGTGGTTGATGTGCTCTAATGTTTGAATGATCGATCGATAACTCGGTCTGAAATCATGCCCCCATTGAGAAATACAATGAGCTTCATCAAAAGCAATAAAAGATATTTGAAGTTGTTGAATGATCGACAGAAAATAGTGATTATCAAAGCGTTCAGGTGCTACATAGATAAAATCAAAGTAACCCTCCCTTAATAAGTTCATCCGTTCTTCGTATTCATCATTTGTTAAACTGCTATTGATGTATGTCGCTTTTATCCCTAACGTATGTAAACTATCAACTTGGTCTTTCATCAGTGAAATAAGTGGTGAGATAATAATCGCTGTCCCATTCAACAAGACGCCAGGAATTTGATAGCATAGTGATTTCCCACCACCTGTTGGCATGATACCAAGTGCATTTTGGCCAGCCAAAATGGTAGAAATCAATTCCTTTTGTCCATTGCGAAAATCATCAAATCCATAATAATCTTGTAAAATTTGCTTTGCTTTTGCTAATTGCATGATAAACACCTTTCTAAAACAAAAATTATGAGGCAACATGAGTAATGGCATATCCACAAAGAATAGTTTCATGGGGATATGCCATAAGATAGAAATGCTAATCACATCAATCAAAAAACGGCTTAATCTATTTGAGATACTTTCTGTTATCGTGTATAAAGCTAAAATAAATTCCTTTCACCTGTTGGGCGTTGATGCTCCGTATAGAGATGGTAAAAGTGAGTAGCGATTGTTTTGGCCACAGCATAGGCAGGAACAGCAAACAAGATACCAAGGAAACCAGCCATTGCTCCAGCAGCTAAAATCACCGTAATAACTGTTAACGGATGTAACTTTAAAACCTTACCCATGATATTTGGTGAGAGTAAGCTACTTTCAATTTGTTGTGCTGCAATCATAATGATCGCTGTCCATACTCCAACCATAGGCTCTTGGAAAAAACCAACAACAACAGCCGGAATGGCGGATAGCCATGGACCAATGAAAGGAATCAAATTCATAAAGAGACCAAATACAGCAAACATTAAGGCATAATTGAGACCAACGATCCAATAACCAATCAGTAACATGATCCCGACACTCAAGCTGACGAGCAGTTGCCCCTGAATAAAGGAGGACAAAACGATATTTATATTCTTTAATAAAACTTTTAAACTATTTGCTTTTGATTCACTTAAAAAACCTGTTATAAAGGGAACAAACTTATGTCCATCCTTCAACATAAAGAAAAGGAAGAAAGGAATCAAGACGAGCGCAAAAATAAAACTAACAAATGAGCCGATAAAACTAAACAATGAACCAACAATTTGCTCCGTATACATATCTAAATTATCGATTATATTTTGAATCGATTCTTCAAAACTTGCTGGCAGGTATTCTTGCCGATTTTGCCAAATGCTCCATAATTCTTCAAACGAAGCCATCATTTGTGGAGCACTTTCAACTAAACGAGCGAATTGCTCTTGGATCGGTGGTATAACAAAGTAAATACTGAAGAATATCAGTGCAATTAATAATAGAAATACAAGTATAATACCAAAAATCCGTTTAATTTTAAAACGTTCTAATAAGTTAACTAAAGGATTTGTGACATAAAACAGAAGCCCTGCACCTACAATCGGAGTAGCAATCGCCGCAATTAACAAGCCGATGGGTTTAAAGATAAATGCTGTTAGGCTTAATAAATAAATTAAAGCAAAAATTAACACTGCATAGAGCAAAAAGCGGAAAGATTTTTTCTTGGTCAATTTCATCATGCCTTTCGATAATAATCTAGCATTATCATAGCATAAAATTGCTAGAATATTAAAAGTAAACATGTCGAGGCTGTTTGATTGTTGAAATATGAGTTACAATTGATTTACAGTTTACTAACAATTTGATTAAAATGGGTTCTCGGTGTGAAAATGTGTTAGGATAATTCGTATATCTAATAATTAAAAAAGAAAGGTGATTTTTTTGAAACGAGAACCTTTTTTTGATAATGCAAGATTAATTTTGATCTTTCTGGTTGTTTTTGGTCATGTGATTCAACCATTAACTGAGGGATCGGAATTATTGATGGTACTCTATCAATTTATTTACTTTTTTCACATGCCTGCGATTATTCTGATCAGCGGTTTTTTTGCCAAAGGGAGCAGTGAACCTGCTTATTTATTAAAACTATTACAAAAATTTATTATTCCATATATAATCTTTCAAACTCTTTATACGGCTTATTATTACTTTACAACAGATAGTGGCTGGAATGTACCATTATTTGAACCCCATTGGTCACTTTGGTTTTTACTGAGTTTATGTTCATGGCATTTATTGTTAATTATCTTTAAGAAAATGACCCCTAAAATGGGGCTAACTATAGCAGTCATACTTGGGATTGCGGTTGGTTATATCGATCAAATTGGTCAGATGTACAGTTTGTCACGGACCTTTGTCTTTTTTCCATTCTTTTTAGTTGGTTATTGGCTTTCAATGGATCAATTGTTCAAATGGAAAACGTTCCGATATCGTTTGATCAGTTTAGCTGTAATCTCAGTAGTGCTTATTGGCATCATCCTTTATCCCAATATTCCAAGCGGTTGGTTGTTTGGTTCATCTTCTTACGCCAGTCTTGATACAGGAATGCTGGGAGGATTAATCAGAGGTTGCGTTTATCTAATCAGTTTTTTATTATCGTTCAGCTTATATGTATGGATACCGAGAAAACAGTTTATTTTAACCCAATTTGGTGAACAAACGCTTTATGTTTATTTGTTACACGGCATATTTATTCAATTTTTCCGTGAATATAATATGATTCAAATAAACAATGGTTTTGATTTTATTTTTGTCATCGTTATCTCGCTAGGGATTGTCCTGCTTTTAGCAAGTCATCCGGTCTTTATCTCTTTCCAACCCATCATTGAGCTAAAAACAACAGGTTGGAAACAAAGGAACGAACAATTGAATTGATGAGAAGATCGATGTTACCTTATTAAGGATATTAATCTAGGTTAAGTTAGGAGAACTGAGACAGAAAAATGTTTGAGGAATACGGTGAATTAAGCACAAAATTATATCAACATACTAAACCAGTTGGGCATTCCATCGATGGAGATATCGAATACTATGGTGCAAAACTAAAAGAACGAAAAGGTTCTGTATTAGAAGCGGGTGTGGGTACCGGGAGAATGTTAATTCCCTTTTTGAAAGAGGGGATTGAAATGGATGGTGTTGATCTCTCTTCTGACATGTTAAATCAATGTAAGATCAATATGGAACACCACCAGGTAAATACAAATCTTTTTCAACAAGACCTAACACAACTTGCTTTAGAACGGAAATATAAGACGATTATTATGCCTACAGGCAGTTTTTGTTTACTTCCAAGTGATAAAATGGATGCCCTTTTACACAACTTATTTAGTCATTTAGAAGATGGTGGACAATTTATCTTTGATACGATATTTCCAGCAGATTTTCGAACAGGTCAGGTGGAAGTCCGTGATTATTCCTTAACAAGTGAGTCGGGTATTGTATTTACTAACACGAGTCAGGCGATAGATTGGTTGAAGCAGAGCGTCTCCTATATCAATAAATACGAACTTTTATCTGGAGGAACGATTGAGAAAACAGAGATATCCCATTTTGTCCTCAATTGGTATGGATTGAAGGAACTAGAATTGCGATTAAAGCAGGCAGGTTTTAGCACTATTCAATATGAAGTAGGCTATGGGAAAGATAGCCATTCATCTGTAGCTACTTTCATTGCTGATAAAGTAGATAAATTAACGTAAAAGGTCCTTAGCAAAGTATTTCTCTCTGCTAAGAGCCTTTTAAGTTTGACACAGGTCTTTTCAAGGCTTCTGAGATTGTAATGGCTCGATGGACTTAAGATCAGTATTTTTAATGGTTTATTTTCCTATTTCAATCGTTATCTTTTCTCAATAATCTTAATAAAATGTTGTCGGTTGGTTAGGACGCCACCAAGACTCGACCGTTTGCCACGCTGAGCGGAAATCTTGCCCTTGCCCCATTAAATATGCAATAGCTACTGCTTCTTTTAATGCATGAGGAAAGCCTAAGTGCTGGGCTTCTCGCATTCCATGATGGATGACTGGATTGACAGCAGATAATACTTGTTGTTCTTGAGAGTTTTGCCCCATATGCGATTGATTTTGGTGATAAGGCATTGGCTGTTGCTGACTGTAAGTATTCATTTGCTGATTAGGCGGTTGAAAATTTGCTTGGTGCGGATGCATTGAATTAGACAAATGAGTCACCTCGTTTAGAGTTTTTTTAGGTGTTACCCTACTTTTTACTTTATGCACCTTTTGTTGTAAATGTTCGCCCAGCTATTTGAGTCGATCAATTAAATTTGGGAATAGAATGAATGGTAATATATCTGACAACTAATTGGATATTTCCAACTTCCGTAAATCGAGAACGCCGACTAGAAGTTCAACATTCTGTCATTTGAATTTGTCATATAGCTGAAGCATTTAAGTAGATTTCAGTAAGTCAGCATTTGCTCTAATAAGATGAGGAAAACTTATAAACTAGGAGTGACTTGTGGATTTATATAAAAGTCGGCTGTAAGGTGTTATTCATCTAATAATATAAAGGAGAGTATTTATGATTAATTATGAAAAAATAGTTATGAAAATGGCGGAGGAAATAGAACGAGCCAAGGAAAGTAATGATTATGAAAAAATAAAAGAACATGTTCGCGTCGTTAATTTGTTAGCCGATTTAATTTTAGATGATGAGCAAGTTGAAAAATCAACAAAGAATGATAAAACAATTTCTGACGAGCTTGAACTCCGAAAAATGCTTGGCGAAAGTTATCAACCACAACAAAAGGTAAAGTCAATCGATAATTACGAACAACCTGATTCATTACTTGATTTTTAGAGGATGATGGGTTAAATTAGGATTTCTTACTAGGCATTGCAACGAAGTGATGATGTGGATGAGACGACAGATAAAAACACCCCAAAAAGTTAGCTTTTTTGCTAACTTTTGAGGTGCAGTCATACAAAGAAGGATGTGTTTAAATAAAATCATTAAAATGCCTGATCTGTTGGTACCGGATAGTCATAATCAATTTTTTCATCAAAAGTAATATAATCTAAGTAAATAGTTAAAAGTAAATAACGCTTATCAGTCTCCGGATCACTCAAAATAATGTGATCACGACCAGCTGCTTCAATAATCCCTTTGAAAATTTTTGCATTCCAACGTTCATTGTTTTCAAAAGTCATATAAACCGTTGCAACTTTTCCTCTATTTAAGCGTAAAATATTTTCAACATAAGATTGTTCTAACGGCAACATGTTATCAGCTGGGGTTGGCTCTGCTGGCTGTTGCTGCGGATAAGAGGGAACCTCAGGTTGAAATGGACCAGGCTGCATCGGTGGTGGAAAGTTTTGCATTGGCATCATTGGATAAGACGGCATTGGCATTTGATACATACCTTGGATCGGCATTTGTTGACGTTGATCTTTTTCTTCACTCATTGACATCTACACTCCCTTTTCTTAACAAATTTACAGACGTGGGCATTCACTTGCTACTGGATTAAAGAAACAATGCGATTTATAACGACCAGAATTCCATTGACCGTACCATTGTTCTGGACAAGCTCCTGTTGGCATAAAGAACCACAGCGATCGACTTGCTGGATGAAATCGTTCACCACGAATGACACGGCGAGCTAATGCTTTGTCATGTTCACGAGCACGTTGGTAAAAATAACCCTTCTGTGTTGCTTCAAATCCACCTGGACTTTGAAACACCATATCTTCAATATTTCGAATCCCATCAAAATCCAAACAACTTTCGATCACTCGATTAACGCCAACATTCCCGACCATCAACATGCCAAGATTCCCATCACCTTCAGCCTCGGCTCGCATTAGTCTAGCCAGCAGTTCTATCTCTTTTTCTGTATGGGCAACAACGGCCATTGGTTCACCTCATTTCTAAATCACCTTTCTCTAGCCATATTTATGCACCAACCATTAAAAATATGTTTTTTCAATAAGAATGGGAAAGATAAATATGATTATTCATTTTAGTTGTGGAGTCATGTTTAATTTACTTAATAAAAATCAGTAGATGGATATGACTGTACTTTATTAAATGTGATCAAAAATCAAATCTTTTTAAAAAATGAACGTTATCCCTTTTCATTAAACAGAAAAAGTCGTATGATTATAACAGAATGAAAAAATGGAGGGTGTCACATGAGTAATTTATTTGATACATTAAAAGGGAGATTAGCTGGGAACACTAAGAGAATTGTTTTTCCAGAGGGTTCTGATCAACGTATTTTAGAAGCAGCGAGTCAATTGGCAACTGAGGGATTAGTTCAACCTGTATTAGTGGGTAAGCAAACAGAAATAGAACAGAAAGCCATGTCATTTAATCTCAAACTTGATAATGTAGAGATTTTAAATCCAGAAGAGTATCCAGAATTTGAAGCAATGGTCGCAAGTTTTGTAGAGCGACGGAAAGGAAAAGCATCTGAAGAACAGGCACGTCAAATGCTTTTAGATGAAAACTATTTTGGTACAATGCTTGTTTATATGAGAAAAGCTGATGGACTTGTTAGTGGTGCAGCCCACTCAACAGCTGATACTGTACGTCCTGCCTTGCAGATTATTAAAACAAAACCAGGAATCAAAAAAACATCCGGTGTCTTTATCATGGTTCGTGATGAAGAAAAGTATGTTTTTGCTGATTGTGCCATAAACATGTCTCCAGATAGTCAAGATCTTGCAGAGATTGCTTTAACATCGGCGGAAACAGCAAAACTATTTGATATCGATCCGCGTGTCGCCATGCTAAGTTTTTCAACAAAAGGATCAGCTACATCTGAAGAAACAGTTAAAGTAGCAGAAGCAGTAAGAATTGCAAAGGAAATGAAACCAGAATTAACTTTAGATGGGGAATTTCAATTTGATGCAGCTTTTGTACCCAGTGTTGCTGAGAAGAAGGCTCCAAATGCTGATATTCAAGGAAACGCTAATGTCTTTGTCTTCCCAGGGCTTGAATCTGGGAATATCGGTTATAAAATAGCTCAACGTTTAGGAAATTTTGATGCGGTTGGTCCAGTATTACAAGGTCTAAATAGCCCAGTGAATGATCTATCACGTGGTTGTGATGCAAACGATGTTTATAAACTGGCAATTATTACCGCTGCCCAAGCATTATAAGAAAGAAGAAATCGGTGCATATACCGATTTCTTTTTTTATAAAACTTGCTCTCAGGTTTTATCATTAATTTTCAAGTTCAACAAAATACTCTTGACTTCGGATTTGCCACCATTCGTAAAAGCTTTATTTTACAAATAAATTTCCAAGAGCCCGTTCATTTCGATCGATCATCTGTTTTCTTCGTTTCTTAAATGTTTCCAATTCAGTATCCTTTAACTGCCCGTGTTTGATATCGATTCCTGCCTCAATCAATGTCTCTTTTAACTTCACAATAACATCATCAACACCTATCGGCTCACCAATTAAAGTTTCGAGTGCTTCCATCGTATTGGGATCTACGTTTGGATAGGTGAATCGAGTGTCCTCGTCTTGGATTCCAATTTGATAGAAATCTCGAATCAAGCGAGCGCGCATTTGATAATCAGCGGTAATTGATAAATAAATTTGAATCGCAATTCCATTTCGAATGCGTCGCTGAGAGATTCCAGCAAATTTTTTTCCACCAATACTCAAATCATAATCTCCCGGACAATAGGAACCCATAACTTCGAAGGCTTCAATTTTGTCAGTCCAGTCTGCCAATAATGCTTGAATTAAAAGAACCATTTTCTGATAAGCTTCATGAATCCCGACTGAATTTTCATCTTTAATAAGTAAACTAAGATTTAAAACACCTTCATCTAATGCTACTGCTAGACCTCCAGAATTACGAACTACAGGATTAAAACCTTGTTCGATTAACCATTGGGAAGCATCTGTTAAATGAGGTAAACGAGAGTCGGCAATCCCAAGTACGACTGCCTCAGGATGGGACCAAACTCTAATAGTCGTTGTGGACTCGCCATTATGGATCGATTCAGCTAATGCATCATCAACCGCAAACGACTCCCATATTTTTAAATCATTCGATCTATGATCAATAAAACGAACATTATTATCTGAAAAAATGTCTCGCCAATTATCCACTTTATCTGTCATCTCCTCTTTCAGATTCGGTTAATCTATTATATAATGAATGGATATGAGAAGCTAATTTTAGAATGAAGGAGGAATGTTAGTGGCCTATCGCGACGAACAACTCAACGAAGAAAAAGTCTTTAAGGACCCTGTACATAGGTATGTCCATGTGCGTGATCAAGTGATTTGGGATTTAATTGGGGCGAGAGAATTTCAACGTCTGCGCAGGATCAAGCAATTAGGTACGACCTTTTTGACATTTCATGGTGCAGAGCACAGTCGCTTCAATCATTCTTTAGGTGTTTACGAGATTATTCGCAGAATTCTTGATAACTTTTCTGGTCAGCCTAATTGGAACCCAGACGAACGTCTTCTTTGCTTAACGGCAGCCTTGCTTCATGATTTAGGTCATGGTCCATTCTCACATTCCTTTGAAAAGGTTTTTCATTTAGATCATGAGGATTTTACCAATCAGATTATTCTTGGTAAGACAGAAATCAATGCTATTTTAACAAAGGTAGATCTTGATTTTCCTAATAAAGTTGCAGAAGTTATTAATAAAACCTATCATAATAAACTGATTGTTAGCTTAATTTCAAGCCAAATCGACGCTGATCGAATGGATTATTTACAGCGTGATGCTTATTATACCGGTGTAAGTTACGGTCATTTTGACATGGAACGAATTCTAAGAGTGATGCGACCATTACCTGATAAAGTCGTGATTAAATCTTCCGGCATGCACGCAGTTGAAGATTATATCATGAGCCGCTATCAAATGTATTGGCAAGTCTATTTCCATCCGGTCAGTAGAAGTGCTGAAGTTCTGTTGTCAAAAATTCTCCACCGTGTCAAAGAGTTATATAGCAGACAATATTCATTTAAGCAGGAACCAAAGCATTTCCTAGCTTTTTTCACTGGAAAGATGTCAGTTGAGGATTACATAAATTTAGATGAAACAGTCGTAATGTATTATTTTCAAATGTGGATAAACGAGAATGATACGATTTTGTCTGACCTTTGTCAGCGATTTACCAATCGTCGGCTCTTTCAATATACGGATTTCAATCCAATTGAAAAAATTGTAGAATTAAAAGAGCTAGCACAATTATTTGAAAGTGTTGGGATTGATTCAAACTATTATTTAGTCGTCGATTCATCATCTGATTTGCCCTATGACTTTTATCGACCGGGTGAAGAAGGAGAACGACTTCCAATTTATTTGCAGATGTCAAATGGTGAGTTGAAAGAGCTGTCACGTGCTTCAGAAATTGTTGAATCCATTTCAGGTAAGAAGCGTACAGATCATAAGCTCTATTATCCAGCTGACTTAATTGAAAAATTACCTGATCAGAATCCGAAAAAAGCAAGAATAAAGACTTTACTAGGATTGAAATAGGAGTGACAATATGCTACTAAATCATGCGCGTTTAATGCGATTTTTTATCGAGGCAGAAGATATTATTGGGCGAAAAAAATTACAAAAAATGATCTATATTTTGAAGAAAATGGGCGTTCCCTTTAATGAAAAATTTGCCTTTCATTTTTATGGTCCCTATTCAGAAGAATTGACTTTACGCATTGAAGAACTTTGTAATCTAGGTTTTATCACAGAAGAGAAACAAGATAAAGGGCATTATTCACAATATCATTATCGGATTAGTGATGCAGGTAAACAATTTCTTGAACAAGCTCCAGACGATTTGCCAGCCTGCAAAGAAGAAATCGAACAGTTAAATAATCAGCGTTCAAGATTTCTTGAGCTTGTTGCGACGGTACTGTTCTTTGAAGATTTACCACGTCACGAGATTGAAAAAAAAGTTCAAGAGGTAAAATCAAGTGCTAATTATAGTGAGTCAGAGATAGAAGAAGCCTGGCAATTTATTGATCAGTTAAAACAGAATCAGCTTCATTAAAAAAGGAGAATTTTAGATGACTGAAAAAAAGCAGCCCCAACCATTTACAATTATTAAAGATGATTCAACAGACGGACATGGCGGATTTGGAGTCGGCTCAATTAGTTTAGAAAATGTTTCACCTGTCGTTATCGACCCGAATGAAGAACGTGCCTTTGTTGATATGGGAGCAATGCATGGACGTAGTGAAGTTGAACGCCGTGTAAAGTTTATCCCAGATAAGGATCAGGTACCCAATGGTCTCTTGTACTGGATCGCTTGGGTTACAGTCGAAACGGGAGAAAACGGTCCTTATTATCATGGGGTAGCAAGTAGTGAAATGTCGATTGATCGCCCTAATCGTATAGCCTATAAATCCATGCCTGAACATGTTAATCATATGGATAAATCACTTAAAGGACATGTTATTGTTGATCATATGGATGAGCAATCTCGCCACTTGTTAGGTCATTTTCTGCGTGAATTTAACCCGCAAATGTGGACCAATGCAAGCGATGAGTTGAAAAAAGTTTTATAAGAAGAATAAGCCAGTTAGTCATAAGAAATATGTGACTAGCTGGCTTATCTTTTTAAGAAAAATGATTGCAATTAATATAGAGGGGGGAGATGAATAAGTGTAATGAAAAGAGCACATGGAGTCATGAATCATATAACTGTTCTTTTCATTGAACGAAAAGGAATAGACGAAAATGAAGAGAAAATATTAAGAAAAGCAACGACACCTAAAAACTTAGGCAATTGCTTGCAACTCGAAGAAGTTGATTGTATTTCGTTAAAGTTGACTGTATTTTCGTTAACTTGACTGCATTTCGGAAAAGTTGATTGCATTTTCACTCACTTGACTGCATTTCGAAAAAGTTGATTGCATTTTCACTCACTTGACTGTATTTCGGAAAAGTTGATTGCATTTTCGCTCACTTGACTGTATTTCGGAAAAGTTGATTGCATTTTCGCTCACTTGATTGCATTTCGTGAAAGTTGACTGTATTTTTGTTAACTTGACAGTATTTCGGAAAAGTTGATTGCAAATCGCGGAAGTTGATTGCAAAACGGAGAAGTTGATTGCAAACTAAAGAAGTTGAGCACAAATTCAAGAAATTGAGCTCAACCTCCAAAATAATCAATTAAATTCAATCTTCGTGCAAATTGCAGTAAATTAGTGGTTCAGTTCCTTCGATAAAATACATTAATCGACTGACGGGGCAGTGCTCATCACTTAATAATCCTGACTGCGGGTCAACGTAGGCGGCTACTATGCCTGGAGGAGCAATAAAACTATCGCTTCCATTCTCTCGATGACCTGCTTCAATGGCATCACGCCAAATCAATTTTGAGGCTTGGTTAGAACCGATTTTTTGATTATCGTCGTAGCCAGTCCAAACGCCAACAATTAAATTAGGACTGTAGCCCACCATCCAACTATCTGTATCAGTTGAACCACTTTTTCCCGCGTAATCACCACTCAGATCCTCACTTATTGACCCCCCCGTTACGGCTAGATAATCTGATAAATTTGGATCAAACATACCAGTTAATAATTGATTTAATATAAAAGTAACTCGTTCATCTAACACCTGCTCTCCTAATTGAAAGTCATGTTGATAGATGATTTCTTCATTAGGACCGATAATTTTTTCGATTAAAAATGGGCTGACGGTATGGCCGCCGTTAGCAAAATGACTATAAGCAGTAACCAGCTCCTGAACGCTCAGTGAAGCAGTTCCTAATGCTAATGCAGGTACTGGCTCAAGCTCACTTGTTATTCCGATTGACCGGCTTCGATCAATCACCTTTTCAGGTGTTAAAAAAAGATGTGTTTTGACAGCATAAATATTATCACTGACGGCTAATGCTTGTGCTAGTGTAATCGTATCATTGGCATAAAGTTGATTGAAATTACTAGGTCTATATTGACTGTCATCACTAAAAGCAAAGGTAGTTGGTTCACTTGTTAAGGTAGTTGCCGCAGTGAAACCATTTTCCAAAGCAGTGTAATATAAAAAAGGTTTAAAGGTTGAACCAACCATGCGATGGGCTTGTGTTGCTCGATTATATGGACTAAGTTGATAATCGACACCACCAATTAATGCTTGAATCGCACCAGTCGCTGGATGTGCCATAATAGCTCCAACTTGCAAATCATCAATGTGCTCGATAACCGCTTGAGATAGTGCTTCTTGTTGTTCGAGGTTAATCGTTGTTTGTAATTGATAGCCGGCTGGTACAGGACCATCCAATAACTCTTTTGCTTCAGCGATTGCTAGATCAGCTAAATAACCAAATTGAGGTTGTTGAAGCGTTTCACCTTCAATATTTAACACCTCAAGTCGAGCAAGTTCAGCTTCTGTTGTTGTAATGAGATCTTCTGCCTCAAGAATGGCGAGCACTTTTTCTTGCTGCTCTTTTGCCGTATCATAATGATTAAGTGGAGAATAGGCATTTGGCCGATTGGGAATAGCGACAAGTAGAGCGATCTCAGCAAGCGATAAATCTGTAGTTGATTTACCAAAATAGAATTGGCTTGCTGTTTCAACACCATAAATTCCATGTCCATAATAAATGGTATTCAAATATCCCTCAAGTAAGCTATCCTTATCGTAATGCTGCTCAAGTCTAATGGTATAAAAAGCCTCTTTTAGTTTACGAAGCCATGTTTTTTCATGGGTTAAATAAAGATTACGAGCATACTGTTGCGTGATTGTACTGGCTCCTTCTGCCAGATTACCTTGGTGGAGATTTTTTAAAACGGCTCCGCCAATCCGCTTTAAGTCAAAACCGCCATGGTGATGGAAATTTTGATCTTCAATCATGATTGTTGTATCAACTAACATCGGGTGAATATCTTCAAGGGATTGCCAAATTCTTTCGCCATCACTATAAGCTGTTCCTATAAGATCACCATTATGGTCTAAAATATCAATGGGTTGCTCGTTGATTTTAGGAGCCCCTAATAAATAAATGGATATCATTAAACTTATAAAGCCAATAGATAGAACTAAACAAATCCATAGTGCAAGTTTTTTCAACAACCTCACCTCCTTGAGTTAGTAATTGAAGGTATGCTTTATCCATTATCACTTTTTAAGCAATATTTAAACGCTAAATTGTGAAAATATTAGCTTTAACTTTATTTTTGAGGAAATTAACTGAAAATTTTCGGAGCAAAAATTTAAATAAATTATAAGAAGAGACTTGAGTTTCCGGCTAAACATTTCTATACTTGAGAATACTGACAGTTCAAAAGGATGGTTTTATGCAGCTAGGACAATTTTTTGTTAAAATAAGTTTACAAACAAAAATCAGCGATGGAAATGATGAACAACAAACAAAGATAAAGGCAGTAGGTGAATTATTTCAAACGGAAAGACAGTCTGTTGTCAGATTTACTGAACAAATTGATAATCAGCCTGACGTTCATACGATGATTACAATTAAATCAGAACAAGTGACTATTAAGCGATCAGGCGGGGTGGAGATGAATCAACAATTCCAGTCTCAGCGCTTAACAGAGACGGTTTATCGTCATCAATTTGGCACTATTCGCATGGAAACCCTGACGAAAAACTTTCATTACCAACCCCTTTCAACGACTCATAACGCTGAATTAAGAATTGACTATATAACAAAACTTGACGGAGAAGAAGAGCGTAAGCATGAGCTCTTACTTATCATTGAGGAGGACAAGTCATGACAATTGTACAAGAGACGCAGGATCAGCTAAAGGCTGAAATAAAAGCTGCTATTATCAAGGCTGAGCTTGCACCAGAGGAACAAATCCCCACAATTAATTTAGAAAAACCTAAGGAAAAAGCACATGGTGATTATGCAACAAATATCGCAATGCAACTAGCGCGTATCGCTAAAAAGGCACCCCGTCAAATTGCAGAGCAGCTTGTTGCCAAACTGGATCAAGTTAGTGCCTCAGTCACAAAGATAGAGATTGCTGGCCCTGGATTTATTAACTTTTTTATGGATAATAGTTATTTGACACGCCTAATTCCAGTTATTTTAAATGAAGCAGATCAATATGGACGTACGCAAACAGGCCTAGGGGAAAGCGTTCAAATAGAATTTGTTTCAGCAAATCCAACTGGAGATTTACACCTTGGTCATGCTCGTGGAGCATCTGTTGGAGATTCAATTGCTAATTTACTGGATGCAGCAGGCTTTCAAGTCGAACGCGAGTTTTATATCAATGATGCTGGTAACCAAATGAATAATCTCGCCCTATCGATTGAGGCGCGTTACATGCAAGCCTTGGACCATGATTTTCCAATGCCTGAAGATGGCTATCACGGCAAAGATATTGTCACCATTGCAGAAGAACTGATTGCTGAACACAATGATGCATTTGTTGAAAAAACAAGTGAAGAACGTCTGGCCTTTTTCCGTGAATATGGTTTGGCATTTGAGTTAGCTAAACTAAAGAAAGATTTAGCGGAATTCCGGGTTGATTTTGATCATTGGTTTTCTGAAACTTCCCTTTATCAGGAAGATAAAATTGAACCAGCTCTCTTTTTACTAAAACAGAGGGGCTACACCTTTGAAGAGGATAACGCTATTTGGTTTAGAACAACTGACTTTGGCGACGATAAGGATCGCGTATTGATCAAAAATGATGGCTCGTATACGTACTTGGCACCAGATATTGCTTATCATAAAAATAAACTTGATCGTGGTTTTAAGAAGCTGATTAACATCTGGGGCGCTGATCATCATGGTTATATTCCTAGAATGAAAGCAGCCATTCAAGCGCTTGGTTATGGAGAGGATACTTTAGAAGTAGAAATTATCCAAATGGTTAATTTATTCGAAAATGGTGAGAAAGTAAAAATGAGCAAACGGACAGGTAAAGCTGTCACGTTGAGGGAATTAATGGATGAGGTCGGCATTGATGCGATGCGTTATTTCTTTGTCATGCGTTCAAGTGATGCTCATCTGGACTTCGATATGGATTTGGCAAAATCAGAATCAAACGAGAATCCAGTTTATTATGTACAATATGCCCATGCCCGCATTTGTACGCTGCTCAAACAAGCAAAGGAAAAAGGTTACGAGCTTGATCTAAACTATTTGTCAAAACATTTGATGACAGAAAAAGCAGAGGATCTATTAAAACAATTGGGTGATTTCCCACAAGTTATTGCAGATGCAGCAGTTAATCGAGCACCACACCGAATGACACAATATGTTTTCGATTTAGCTGCCCTTTTACACAGCTATTATAACGCGGAAAAAGTACTTGATCCAAATGATCCCGAAAAAACAAAAGCTCGACTCGCCCTAATGCAAGCCGTGAAAATAACCATTGCCAATGGATTAAAATTAATCGGTGTTCAAGCACCAAATCATATGTAAACTCTAAAACCGAGCTTTGCTCGGTTTTTTCTCACTTGAAGAGAGGGTAGGAGATTCTGATACAGGGAAATGTTTCATTTACTTGACCAGAAACTATCCAATTTGCACCACGCATAATGGTGTTTATACTTATTTCTATAAACCTGCCTGTTTTTCACTCTATGGATACGATTATTATTTCTTTACTTAATAGACACGAGGTATAAATATGACAACATTTCTCTTAGTAATTATCTATTTGGCTTTTATCAGTTTAGGCTTGCCTGATACCCTATTAGGAACAGCATGGCCGGTTATGCAATTGGAATATGATGCTCCGCTTGAGACAGCTGGAATCCTTTCGATGACTATTGCAATTGGGACGATTATTTCTAGTCTAGTTAGTGGTAGATTATTAAAACGATTTGGAACTGGAAATGTGACATTTGTGAGCGTTTTAATGACTGCCTGTGCTTTATTAGGTTTTTATTTTGCTCCATCAGTTATTTGGTTAGTTATCTGTGCTATTCCACTTGGACTAGGAGCTGGAGCTGTTGATACAGGTTTGAACGATTATGTTGCAATAAATTATAAAGCACACCATATGAGCTGGTTACATAGTTTTTGGGGAGTTGGCGCAACACTTGGCCCGATTATTATGTCTCGATTTATTCTAAATGATAATGCTTGGCGAGGTGGTTACTTTTTTATTTCAATTATTCAATTTACTTTAGTCATGGTTTTGTTTTTCACTTTACCTTTGTGGAAAAAGACAGCTCAAAATAAGCCTATAGCTGAAAGTAAAGATGTGAAAAATATAGTTGGAAATCAGGCAAATCAAGAGCAAAAACCATTACAAGTAAAAGGAGTTAAACTAGCCTTAGCATCTTTTCTATTTTATTGTGGTGTTGAATCGGCGGTAGGGCTTTGGGGGAGTAGTTTTTTAGTAAATATTAGAGGTTTAAACCCAGCAACTGCCGCTCAATGGGTTTCTCTTTATTATGGTGGAATTACGATTGGTAGGTTTATAACAGGATTTATCACTTTTCGGATGACCAACCGTAAGCTTATTCGAATTGGACAAATAACAGCATTAATGGGAGCAATTATTTTATTTTTACCCTTGCCATCACCATTTTTACTTGTTTCCTTTGTAATTATAGGGCTGGGATTAGCGCCGATATTCCCGTGTATGTTACATGAAACGCCGGTACGTTTTGGTAAAAAATATTCTCAAATATTGATTGGTTATCAAATGGCTTCTGCTTACACTGGAACAACATTTATTCCACCTTTACTAGGCTTCATTGCTTCCCAGACCACAATAGGAATCTTCCCAATCGGGGTTGTTTTTCTTGTTACAGGAATGTTTCTAAGTTCAGAAAAATTAAATCACTTAATAAGTAAAAAAATGTCACAAAAGAATGCTATAGAAGATTCGAAAGCTGTTTAGTCGTTAGCAATAAGAAGAATGCTCTTAAATTTTTTTAAGATATTTTATCATAGATAATCGCTTGTAAAACTTAGAAAACATGACGTTGGTCACGCAAGCATCTTCACAGGGTGTGAAGATACTTGTGTTTCTTATTGCTTGCTAGAGGAAATAAACTAAGTTCGTCATGTCCTGGGACTGAGACTGCGATTAACTCCCCCATGGAAGAGACTTGCGATTACTCGACTTATCGGAAACATTTGTGGAGACACTTAGGTTGTTGTTATTCACCTCACCAATTGAACTATCATTTTATAATAACCATGTATCTGATCATTTCTTTAGATACATGGTTATTTTGTACTTGAAAAAGTGTGGTGATATGAGATAAGGTAATGGTTTATTTTTCCTTATAAATTGTAAATAAGTACACAAATTTAATTTTTTATAATTTGAAAATAATTTAATGGTTTGACAAGTGTAAAACATTTTTATGCAATATTAATTATTTTTACCGTTATTTTACTTTTGTGTAAGATCAAAGCCTTTTGTGACTATTCCAGTATGAACAGTCTTTTTGTATTTTGTAGTTAGTATATTCTACTTAAGAACCTACCTCTATTTAACTTTAATGTTTCTTTCTGCTTACAAATATCCTTGACTTCAATAATTTCTATCCTAAATTAATAAAATGATTTATAAATCTTATCTTTACCCAACAACAAAGTTGAGCACTTTCCCTGTTTGCTTTCATCACAAAAATAAAACACCCCAAATAGAAGTTGTGATGAATTGGCGCGTATAGAGAAATGCTCTGGCTTATAATTAAGTTGTGCACAAAATGGGAGGTGGAGGAATGAAACATTTGGAAAAACAAGTTATAAGAGATTTGTTAAAAGAAATTCATCTTAATATTCAACAGCTTTTAACTTCTTATAACATAACTTATGATGAATTGAATCAGTTGAAAAGTGAAATCAATTCACAGTTCAATCAAGACATTATCGTTAGTAATGATGAAATTATCTATATTCCCCACAAACATATAAGAAATATTACAAGTCATTATCATATTCCCATTGATGAAATGACTCCAATATTCAAACTAGAGGTAAGGAGGGATATGGCGTTTTTAAAGATTGCTCTAAATAATGGGTACTTATCTTTAAATGAGCTTTCAGATCATTGCCTAGCCAGCAAAAATACACTCACTAATGATATAAAAATGATTAACAGTGAGATAAGAGATAATGAGTTTTCGATTAATTACACTAGAAAAGATGGATTCCATCTAGAAGGTAATGAAGTCAGTATCAGGGCTGAGTTAATAAATATAGTAGATAGATTGTTTCTGTATCCAAATGGAAGGAGACTTTTAGAAGAAAAGGTAATTCATGCTAAGGAAGAATATTTTCTTTTGACAGAAAGGATTAGAAAACTAGAGGAGAAAATAAATATCACCTTTAGTGATGAATATCTCTCAAAGCTGCCTTATATCATTCTAATCATGATTAAACGAGCATGTATCGTAAAAGATGCGTGGAACCTACCCATTAAATATCAAGAATTAAACCAGACAAGTGAATTTGAAAAAATACAAGAATTATTTTGGGAGTATACAGATTTGTCGATACAGGATCTTACCTATTTGACATTAATTTTCCTAGGTGCTAATCGAGTTGACTTAGATTCCAGTTTAACAAGTGAAACAGAAGTAAAAGAATTTGTTTCATTTATCATTAAGAAATTAGAGGATAAGTTAGCATTCAATTTCGGAAACAATCAATTTGAGAAAAAACTGATGCAGCATTTAAGTCCTGCTTTAATCCGAAAACGATTAGGTTTGACTCTCGAAAATCCGATACAAAGAGATTTTATAAGTCGATATTATCCCGTCTATGAAGTGATCAAAGAAATTGTAGATGAATATGAAAAGATAGCTCTCAGCGAAGCGGATATCGTTTATCTTTCCATGATTGTGCTGGGACACATGTATCAGGTCAGTCATGATGCATACCAGAGTAATAAAGATGTCACAGCCATTGTCGTCTGCCAAAGCGGCAACTCGATATCCGAATTAATGAATGTACAATTGAAGGATATGTTTCAAAAGATCAATTTCATAGGAACCTATAGTGAGCGACAATTTTATCAGGAAAATCCAAATATTGATATCGTTTTTACGACAGTCCCGCTTCAGACAGATAAGAAAATTTTCGTTATGGTCAATCTTTTCGATGAAAAAAATAGGAAAGAACTTATTAAAAAGGTAGAAAACTATATTGTTACCAATCCAAGTATAAAGACAAAACAGTTAATGAGTTTTCTACATGATGTTATACCTGAAGAAAAATTTGAGGATATCCAGAATAAAGCACATCGTTTTTTTCAAGATGACAAAGGGGGTCAAGATACAACCAATGCCATTTTAAAGCAAGAACAGATTCATTTTACCTTTGTAACTGATATTTTTGAAATGGCTCAAATTGGGTTATTAAAAATGCAAAAACGAAAATCTATTAGTTTTGCATATTCTAGTGCAACCATGGAAATATTCAAAGAAAAATATAAATCAATGCTGATAGGACCCGAAGTCTATTTACCTCACGCACATTACAACGATGGTGTATATCGTGAAGATTTTCAACTTGTAGTTAGTCCCAGTATAAAGACATGTGTTTTGTGTTTATCTCCTAATCAAGATAATTCTCATGTAAAAAAATTATTAAAGTTAAATAGTCTCTTTATGGATAGTGAGTTTATGGATACGCTATATCATTCTACCAATAAGGATGCGTTTAAACTGATCGAAAGGAGACATAAAGATGGCGTACAAAAATTTATTTAGTTCCAAATTAATGAAACTAAATGACCCCGCTCAAAATAGGAAGGAACTATTTGAAGAAGTGGCTCAAGAATTAGAATTACTGGGATATGTAAAAAATTCTTATCTTGAAGCATTGATAAAAAGAGAGCATAACTTCCCAACAGGTTTAAAAACATATTATTGTAATATAGCGATTCCTCATACAGAGACTATTCATGTTAAAAAACCTTTTATTTATCTTGTTAAACTTCAAGACGAGTTAGACTTTCAAAATATGGGGAATTCCAATGAAAAATTAAAAGTAAAACTTATCTTTTTTTTGGGGATTACAGATCCGAAGAATCAGACGGTATTACTTTCAACATTGATGGAACTTTTTCAAACTAAAGATTTTTCCCAAGCAATTTTGGAGGAAAGGGATGTAAATAAACTTGAGAATAAACTGAACTATTTATAAATTTCAAAAATTAAAATGATGTGATTAAAAAGTATAGAGGAAAGAGAAGAACCTTTCCAATAGGTTCAATAGAAGGGTAGTGTGCTATAGCATCTCCTTACAATGATTTAAAATATGTCAAAAAATTATTTATTGCTTAAGTCAAATAAATTATACCCTTGAAATTTATGAGGAATATTCAGGCCATTATTTCTATCAAGCTGATACAGCTAACTATTTATTGTAAGCCAAGATGAAAGAGCTTATAGAGAGTTAACTTTTAAAAATCTCTGTTGTTAAAAAAACTATTATTTAGGGAGGGGAAAAGATGAAACATAAAACTTTTATTGTAGCTTGTAATGCTGGTGTTGCAACATCTCAGACAATAGCCAGTAAGATTCAAGGTTTATTGAACGAGAAAGGAATAGATAATGTTTCCGTTGAAGCTGTTGATATTAAATCATTAGACATGTATTTAAGAAATGCTTCTGCATATATCGCTGTCATAACACCTGACAAAGACTATGATTTGCCTGTAATTAACGGACTTTCATTTTTAACGGGGACTAATCAAGAGGAAGAATTAAACAAATTAATTAAAATTGCTATCGAAAAATAAGTATGAACATTTTCATCGCTACTTCTGACGAGAATAGGCAGAATATTTTGAAGACAATTCAAACAAGTATTGTACTTCCAGTAATGAGGATCCGATTGATTATCAAACAAACTTGAAGCAGCCTGATTGTATTTTAAACAATGACATTAAATTTACGAGCCCTTTTTCCTTTAGAATTTTAAAGATGGAAAAGAACTTATTGACAAATCACAGACAGTGTAAAACAAATATTATTTTCAAACCAAAAAGGAGTGAATAGTTGTGGGAATACTTTCAAATGTATTTGATTATATTTTAAATGATTTGGGTTCAATAGTCTTTTTACCTATCTTGATGCTCTTTTTAGGCTTACTCGTTGGTATGAGGGTTTCTAAATCACTCTCTTCTGCTGTAACCTTCGGAGTAGCTTTAGCAGGAATGTCACTTATTGTAGAGTATATGACAGGGGCTATAGGCCCTGCAGCAGAACAAATGACTAAGTTTTTAGGAACGGATTTTTCTATTATTGATGGGGGTTGGATTACTCTAGCTTCAATTACTTGGTCTTGGCCATATGCTTTTATACTTTTCCCAATTCAATTAATTATAAATGCCATTATGTTTATAACGAAAAAAACAAACACTATAAATGTTGACTTATGGAATGTTTGGGGGAAAATCTTTCAGACAATAGTAATAGCAGCAATAACAGGGAGTATTTTATTAGGCTTAGCAGTAGCCGTTATTCGAATAATAGCAGAATTGATAATGGGTGATGCTTTACAAGCCAGAATTCAAGAAAAAACCGGAATACCAGGTGTTACAGCTCCACATAGCTTATTTTTATTTGGTTCTGTTTTATATCCTCTAGAGATACTATTAAGAAAAGTTCGTTTATTTAGTAAGCATACATTTGATGCACAATGGTTGAAAAATAAAATCGGCATTTTTTCAGAGAATCATATAATGGGGTTCATAATGGGATTTATATTTGGTTTATTAGCAAGATACAATATAGCTGACACTCTAACCTTGGCTTTTATTAGTGCAACGGCGATGACTCTCCTACCGATGGTAACAAGAATTTTTATGCAGGCATTATCACCCATATCAGATGCTTGTAGTACCTTTATGAGGAAAAGGCTAAAAGATGATAAAAGAGAACTAAATGTAGGATTGGACACACCATTTCTTTTGGGTAACTCAGAGATTTGGGTAGCTGCTATGATATCAGTTCCTTTTACTCTTATTTGGGCAGTCATTTTGCCTTGGAATAATATATTACCATTTGCTGGAGTCGTAAACTTAGCTTTAGCTCAAGCTGCTTTTTATGTTTGTAATGGAAACCTTGTAAGAATGTTGATTTTGATGATAGGTTTTGGCTCCCCAGTGTTCTTGTTATGTGGAACTGCTGTTGCTCCAATGATTTCGGATTTAGCTATTCAAAACGGAATTATAAACCAGGGGACATTGATTTCTAATTCTGCACTTGATGCACCAGTATTTACCTATGCGTTCTCTTTTATATGGAGCGGTAAAGTGATACTGCCAGCTATTATTGGTGGATACTGGATTTTTGGATACGTGATGATGATAAAAGATTTAAAAAAAGCATATTCACAAAATGAAAAAATATTGTCTAAATCCAAAGTTTCCGCATAAAAATTCTCGTCAATAATTTTTAAATGGATTACCTTCGAAAGTTATTGAAAGATAAATACATTTTGCTATTTTAGGAGGAATTTTTAATGAGAAGAGATTATGAAATAAAGAAAGAGATTGTTGATACTGCACACATGATGAATACTAAAGGACTTGTGGGAACCTATGAAGGTAATATTTCTGTTAAGCATAAAGATAGATTGTTTCTTACTCCTAGTGGGCATAGTAAAGAACTATTAACAGAAGGCCAAATAATTGTAACAGATATGAAAGGTGAATTATTAGAAGGTCAATTAAAGCCAACTTCTGAAAATCCAATGCATATCAAATGTTATGAATTAAGACCTGATATTAATGCTGTAGTTCATTGCCATGCTCCATATTCTACTGCTTATGCTCAAGCTGGGATTAAATTAGAAACGAATGTTAGCCCAGAATTTCTTCTTTTGTTTGGTGATATTCCAATAATTCCCTACGGAACACCAGGCACTTCTAACATTGTTAAAGGAATCGAAGAGTATATTCAAGATTATGATGTTTTTCTTTTAGAAAAACATGGAGTGTTAGCCGTAGGTGAAACAGCATTAGAAGCCTTCTCAAAAACAATGTCCTTAGAAATGTTAGCACAGACTGAGGTTATTAGAAAAATAATTACAGGTGGAAAATCTAATCCACTTACTGAAAAGGAATGCAGGATATTATTGGAGAAAGGGAGATCCAATCATGGAGTGAAAAGCTAACATATATAGTTTAATTTACAAAAACTCTAATCTCCAAAAGTTAGTTAAACTCTAACTTTTGGAGACATATGTACAAAATAAATTATTTGAATTAAAATTTTATTAACCTAATATAGAGTGAAAAGCATACTATTAGGAGTAGGCTGGCAACTCAGTAGGAAACTTTATGTATCGTAGAAGCCATGAAGAATACTAGTTACAAATCCAAGTTCGGACGTTGCTAAGTTATTCACTTCTATACATGAAGGATTAATGGTGTACTTGAAAGAAATGAGCTTTCTGTCAAATGGTTATGATATTATAAATATCCAAATCAAAATGCGGCTGGGACAAAAGTAAATTGAGTCGTTTAAAAAGCGAATGATATTCAAGTAAATTGAATAAATCATTCGCTTTTTATAAGTTAACTTTTACTCCCTAAAATTTAGAGTGTCTAATCGTTCCGAAAAGCAACGGGTTCGCTTTTCGCGGAGATTGAGGTCTACAGGACGTGACGAACTAAACCTGCCTTCAGCTAACCTGAGTAGCAAAGGTTACTCCTCAAGTAGACCTTCAGCTCATCCTCGAAAATAAAAGGCAATTTTCTTCGTGCGATGTATTGCTGACGAAGCTTTCTTTGTCCTATTCCTGCAGAAGTCTTCCCCGTTGCTTATCTTCACTTAGACGAGTCGTTCTTATCGAATAAGTAAACTTAACAGAGCAAAACCCTAAGGGCAAATTGATTTTATAAGCTATTGAAAGTCAACAATTATTAAAGTGAAAGTCGCTATTTAGCAGATGAGATATGTGTAAACTCCCGTGGGAAAAGCGTGAGATTGAGATCCACTTTGACAAGTGCTTTTTGCTTGGCAAAGTTAGCTCAAGCTACGCCCACAGGAAAGTGGAACCTATCTCATCTGTGGCTATTTCCTCTATATCCATATCGTGTTTGTTCGTATCTAGAATAAACCGTTTTGTTTTGTCCCAAGCTCATTTTGATTGTACTACTCATGAATAGAAATGGTGAACTTGGACTCTATCCTGTCATGATTTTTTCAATACTTCAATAAAACCCGTGCATTTTCTACTTGCATACGTTAACATATAAGAAAATATAAAAGACAGAGGTGTTAGTGGATGCAAAAGTTGGTCTATTTTGTTGGCGTGGCAGGTACAGGAAAGACAACAGTAGCAGAAAAAGTTGCTGAGGAGATTCCTTGTGCGTTTTTAGATCGCGATACAGTAGGAGGTCGTTTTGTTGAACGATTTCTTGAGCTTCAAGGATTAGAAAAGGATGACCGCGATTCGGATTTTTATAACGAAAATTTACGTGATCTAGAATATGATACAGCAAAAGATATTTGTATTGAAAATCTTCGTGTTGGACAAAATGTATTTATGATTTCACCTTTTACTTCTGAGTTGAAAAGTCAACAGTACCTTGATGAATTATTGAATGAAGCGGGAAAAACAAGGGATGAAGTCGAGATTAAGGTCATTGTCGTTACGCTTCAAGATATTGAACAGCAGCGGAAACGCATTGAAAAGCGAGGTCTCGAAAAGGATACATGGAAACTCGTTCATTGGGATAGCTATGAAAACCGGGTTAATTTTATCCCGGAGATTAATTGGAATGTCCCAGAAGATCATATTCATATCTTTGATAATTCAGGTACTTTAACAGAAGAGAAAATAGCTGACTTAATTGCCTATATAAAAGAATAAGTAATATATTTACTCCTTTTTCAATGAATATATTAGATATATTGCATTTTATATAGCATACTCATATAATGTACAAATGATGGAGTAATGTTATTTAAAAAAAGTTCATGAAAAGTCAGAACAATAACCAGATAAGGGGAGTGCAAAAACGGTGACTTTAGCAAATTTAAACCGTGAAGATTTACAGGAATACTCAATGATTGAATTAGCAATAATCGTTCTGGAAAATAAAAAAAAGGCTTTAAATTATAAGGAAATCTTCGATCAAATATCTGAAATGAAGGATTTTTCACAGACAGAGCAAAATGATTATCTGGCACAATTTTATACGGATCTCAATCTAGATGGACGATTTTTAACCCTGGGTGCGGGAGAATGGGGTTTGAAAAAATGGTATTCTGTTGATCAAATTGATGAAGTCATTAAGGTTGAAACGACGCCGAAAAAACGTAAAAAGAAGAAGAAAAAGGTAAAGAAAGAAGAGTTAGAGCCATCAATTGATGATCAAGATGAGGATTTAACAGAGATTCCACTAGACTTTGTTGAAGCTGCTTATAAAAATGATGAAGATGAGGAAGATACCATTACTCTTGAAGATGAAGACCTTATTGAAGATGAGGACTTTGATGATGAATACGGAGATGAAGAAGAAGAGGACGAGGATGAAGAAGATGGTGAGGATGAAATCGGTCAGAAGTAATTTGTTACTTTTCACATTTCCTGTTTCTCTTTAATTGAGTCCGTTAAAATAAATTAACTGCTTGACTTTTTTAAGTTCAATGCGTAATATTTTATTTGGGCTCTACAAAAAGAATTGTTATTTATGCGTCCCCCTAAATATAGGGGGGCGCTTTTGTATTTTAAATACAAAAAGAGCAGCCAAATGATGAATATAGATAGGTCATGCTTGGACAATCTACAAGCAGATGATAAATAATTTAGCAGAGGGAGCAGGATAAATTATGGCAAAATATATATTTGTAACCGGTGGGGTTGTATCGTCAATAGGTAAGGGCATTGCAGCAGCATCATTAGGGCGTTTGTTGAAGAATCGTGGTTTAAATGTAACGATTCAAAAATTTGATCCTTATATTAACGTTGATCCAGGCACAATGAGTCCATATCAACATGGTGAAGTTTTTGTAACAGATGATGGTGCAGAAACAGACTTAGATCTTGGACACTATGAACGTTTTATTGATATAAATTTATCTAAATACTCTAATATTACAACGGGTAAAATTTATTCAACAGTGATTAAAAAAGAACGTCGCGGCGATTATGGTGGAGCAACTGTACAGGTAATCCCACACATTACCAATGAAATTAAGAAAAAAGTTTTTCAATCAGCTGAACATAGTCAAGCAGATGTTGTCATTACAGAAATTGGCGGGACAGTTGGAGATATAGAGTCATTACCATTCCTAGAAGCGATTCGTCAAATAAAAAATGAGATTGGCAAGGAAAATGTAATGTATATCCATACGACACTCGTACCATATATTAAAGCAGCTGGTGAATTAAAAACAAAACCAACCCAACATAGTGTAAAGGAATTACGATCACTAGGTATTCAACCAGATGTAATTATTTTGCGTTCTGAAATGCCGGTTAACAAAGAAATGAAAGAAAAAATTGCTCTATTTTGTGATATTAAAGAGCAGAATGTCATTGAATCAACGGATGCAGAGACCATCTATCATATCCCACTTTCTTTACAAGCACAGGAACTGGATCGAATTACCTGTGATCACTTCGGCTTAGCATGTCCTGAACCAGATATGCTGGAATGGGAGAGACTAGCTGAGACAGTTAAGAACTTATCGAAAAAGAAAACAATTGGTTTAGTCGGAAAATATATTGAATTACCAGATGCCTATATTTCTGTTGTGGAAGCACTAAAACATGCTGGTTACCCATATGATGTAGATGTTGAAGTGAAATGGATCAATTCAGAAGAGATCAATAACGAGAATGTTGCTGAATATTTGGCAGATGTTGATGGCATTATTGTTCCGGGTGGATTTGGTGATCGTGGAATTGAAGGTAAAATTAGTGCGATTCGTTATGCTCGTGAAGAAAAAGTACCATTCTTCGGTATTTGCCTAGGAATGCAGCTTGCAGCCATTGAATTTGCTCGAAATGTCCTTCATTTACCTGACGCTCATTCAACTGAAATTCAGCCAAATACTTCTGTTCCTATTATTGATTTATCAGCAGATAAAAAGGATCTTGAAGATTTGGGTGGTACCCTAAGACTTGGTCTTTATCCATGTCAGTTGAAAGAGGGTTCAAAAGTAAAAGCAGCTTATGATCAGGCAGATCTTATCCATGAACGCCATCGCCATCGTTATGAATTTAATAATAAATACCGTGAAGCCTTAGAAGCCAAAGGATTAATTTTCTCAGGGACAAGTCCAGATGGTAACTTAGTTGAAGTCATTGAATTAGCGGATCATCCATGGTTTGTTGCTACACAGTTCCATCCTGAATTTAAGTCACGTCCAACAAAACCGCAACAATTATTCTCAGGATTCATTGAGGCGACTATTCAATAATTTTAACTTGTTCAATGGTACAGGAAGGGCTTCGTCAGTGAGATAACACACGAAGGAAATGAACTTATATTTTCATGAAGACACCTATCGCCATAACTGATAGCATTAAGGTAAGAAAAAACGTCTCGATGCTTTTGTAAAAACAGATCAGATAAACGACATATTTTTTAAAAAAAGTGATGAATCTATCATAAATGATGATTCATCACTTTTATTTTTTATCATTTAATCCAGTCAATTGAAGGATAATGTTAAATCAAGTTAGAATATATTATAAACAGAGGCTTTTTTTTGAATAAAAAAAAGTGTTCGAATAAAAGAGCTCTCCTATCAGTCGAAATTTAATTAGTTAATTTGTGATAAAGTAGCATATCAGCTATGAAGAGGATATAAGCAATACAAATGATTGGTTAGAACAAAGCAAATTAAAGGATTTCTAGATTTGAGATTACATGATGGGGGTATAGAAATGAATCAAAAAATTTTAATTGTTGATGACCAGCGAGGTATTCGATTTTTGTTAGAAGAAATTATCCGGAGTGAGGGTTATCAAGTAAAAAGTTGTGAAAGTGGTAGGCAGGCACTTGAAGAAATCGAGCAGGATGAACCCGATCTATTAATTATTGATTACCAATTACCGATTGAAAATGGAGCAGAAATTATCACAAAGCTTGAAAGAAAAGGCTATTCTATACCTGTAATTTTGATGAGCGGTCTGATTGAAGAGGTCAAAAAGGAAACAGCAGAACTTCAATCGGTCAAAGCTTACTTTTCTAAACCGTTTGATATTATCAAAGCTAAAGAACAAATAAACAATCTGTTAAATGGGTGAAAAATGACATAATATAACTTTTTATAACATTTTATTATTGAACTGATCACAAATTTTAATTATTTGTTAAATAATTTTGTTGTAACCGCTTACAAATGGTAAGTTATGTTGCACCTATCCACTGAAATTGGTATGCTATTAATGTATCCAATCAACTAATAATTTGACTGGTTATACGAGTGTGTTCAATTTTTTTGAACGAGCTCTATACTTACAACTAAATATTTATATCTTAAGGAGGAACTATTCATGCCATTAGTATCAATGACAAAAATGCTACAAGATGCAAAAGCAGGTGGCTATGCTGTGGGACAATTTAATATTAACAATTTAGAATATGTCCAAGCAATTTTACAAGCTGCTGAAGAAGAGAAAGCCCCAGCTATCCTAGGTGTTTCTGAAGGTGCAGGACGCTATATGGGTGGTTATGGTGTAGTTGTTGCAATGGTTAAAGCGGTAATGGAAGCACAAGGTACAACTGTTCCAATTGCTATTCACTTAGACCATGGTTCAAGCTTTGATGAGTGTGCAAAAGCCATTCATGCTGGTTTCACATCAGTCATGATTGATGCTTCACATGATCCATTTGAAGAAAATATTGCCATAACATCTAAAGTTGTTGAGCTTGCTCATTTACATGGAGTATCTGTAGAAGCTGAACTTGGAACTGTTGGGGGCCAAGAGGATGATGTGGTAGGTGACATCATCTATGCAGATCCAAAAGAATGTCAAGAGCTTGTTAATCGTACTGGAATCGATACATTAGCACCAGCTCTTGGTTCTGTACATGGACCATACAAAGGTGAACCTAACCTTGGTTTCAAAGAAATGGAGGAAATTGGTGCTGCAACAGGTCTACCATTAGTCCTTCATGGAGGAACTGGTATTCCATTAAAAGATATTCAAAAAGCGATTTCTTTTGGAACATCAAAAATTAATGTAAACACTGAAAACCAAATTCAACAAACTAAAAGGGTACGTGAAGTGCTAGATGCAAACCCTGATATGATTGACCCACGTAAATACCTAGGGCCATCTCGTGATGCAATTAAAGAATCAGTCATTGATAAAATGCGTGAATTCGGTTCTTCTAATAAAGCATAAAGGAAACTCTCGGTCGATAGGAAGAGTTTTGCTATGTTAAACCGGCTTTTTAGTTAGTTTAAACAAAAAGTGGGTATAGATGGAGTTGTTGTAAAAGTTTGATACTTTTGCAACGACTCTTTTTAATGATTTACTTCAAATATTTCTTTTATTTGCGTTCAATATTTAAAGAATGTGATAAAAGTTCTCCACTATCTCCATGTATTTAAACCTACACTTAAAGAAATCCGTAACAAAATACTGAAATTTACAAATAATTTTTTGCCAAGATGTGTAGTGTAAAATATCTATAGCAACTGTGGGTTCATTGATAAAATCTCATAGGCTTCGATAGACTTGAAAAACCGATTATTTCACGTTAAATAGTGAATCCGTTTGTTTTCCTATCCTTTGAATGTTAAAATATTAGCCACCTCGAATCAGTTTTTTTAGCAAAGTTTTATTTTCCTAAAGTGAAACAAAAAAATTCCTTAAAAATGGTTATTCATACTTTTAGAGTAGCTAGAAAGCTAAAATCTCTGTATAATGTAAATAAAGCAAAGAATATTAGCTTATTTAACAAAAAGGTTCCAAAATAATGGACTCATTTAAGTTATGTTAAATCAAAAAAGTCACAATCAAAAAGCGCATTAAAGCAGCAGGAACGTATAAACTATATTAAAAGAGAATTGACGACAATTATTAAAAAGTGAGGATATTAAAATGCAAAAATTATTTGTCGAAGGTGGTACGCGTTTAAAAGGAACGGTGAAAATAGGGGGAGCAAAAAACAGTGCCGTTGCTTTATTACCAGCAACTATTTTGGCTGACTCTGAAGTTATTATTGAAGGATTACCGGACATTTCTGATGTTGTTATTTTAAGTGAATTACTTGAAGAGATCGGTGGTACAGCCAAACGAGATCAAGGTACTGTACATATCGATCCAACTAAAATGACCTCTATGCCATTACCAAATGGAAAAGTGAAAAAACTTCGAGCATCCTATTATTTTATGGGAGCTATGCTTGGTCGTTTTAAACGTGCGGTAATTGGTCTTCCGGGTGGCTGCCATATTGGTCCACGTCCAATTGACCAACATATTAAAGGTTTTGAAGCACTTGGTGCAGAGGTTACAAATGAGCAAGGAGCCATTTATCTTCGAGCAGAGGAGTTAACAGGGGCAAGAATATATCTTGATGTGGTAAGTGTTGGTGCAACGATTAATATCATGCTTGCTGCAGTTAGAGCAAAAGGAAAGACCGTCATTGAAAATGCTGCCCGTGAGCCTGAAATCATTGATGTAGCCACACTACTCACAAGTATGGGAGCTAAAATTAAAGGAGCGGGTACGGACGTTATTCGAATTGAAGGTGTTGAAACGTTATCTGGCTGTACTCATACAATTATACCTGATCGAATTGAAGCAGGGACTTATACCATTATGGCTGCTGCCCAAGGTGATGATGTTTTAATTGATAATGTTATTCCGCAGCATTTAGAACCTTTATTAGCCAAACTCCGTGAGATGGGTGTTGACATTGAAGAAGGTGAAGAGCATTTACGAGTGAGACGATCAGATGAGACTACAGCTGTTGATATTAAAACGCTTGTTCATCCAGGTTTTCCAACGGATTTACAACAACCATTTACAACCTTATTAACAAAAGCAGAAGGAACGTCGATAGTGACAGATACGATTTATACAGCACGATTTAAACATATAGATGAGCTTAGACGGATGAATGCCGAGATCAAAGTGGAAGGGTCAAGTGCGATCGTATATGGACCGAGCCAGCTTCAAGGAGCTAGGGTTTGTGCATCGGATTTACGTGCAGGTGCAGCTTTAATCATCGCTGGTCTTATTGCAGATGGAATTACTGAAATCACCGGAATAGAACATATTGAACGCGGCTATGAACAAATAACTGATAAATTAACCAACTTAGGCGCAAAAATATGGAAAGAAGAAATGACTGAAGAGGAAATGGCCCAAATTCAAAACTAATGAATGGATGCGGACACAAGTCCTAAAGTGTGTTCGCATCACCTATTTATTTACTCAAACTAAAAATAAACCAATTTTTAGTAAATCACTTTTTTTAAGTCCAAAATCTGCTGAAAACCTCCGAGAGATTCATAAATAACTATTAATTTCCTATTAAATTTCACAAACTAGTTGAATAATTTCCAGAAAAGGAGTACGATAAAAATACCTGCTATGTACTTCTGGAAAATACACTCAAAACGATCTTCTGACTTAATAAATCCCAATTTTCAAAAGTATAAAATAAATCAATAGAATAGGTGTGATGACTACGTGTCTGAAGTAACAATTTCACAATTAGAGGAATTGACCCTAAAAGATCTCTATGCAAAAGCAAGAGAGTTTAAGGTGTCTTACTATGCAAAATTAACAAAACGAGAACTTATTTTTTCGATCTTAAAGGCACAAGCTGAAAAAAGTGGTTATCTATTTATGGATGGTGTGTTAGAAATCATTCCATCTGAGGGGTTTGGTTTCCTCAGACCAATTAATTACTCTCCTAGCGCGGAAGATATCTATATTTCTGCCTCCCAAATTAGACGCTTTGATCTCAGAAATGGAGATAAAGTATCTGGGAAAGTTCGCCCACCTAAAGAAAATGAGCGCTATTACGGCTTACTCCATGTTGATGCAGTAAATGGAGAAGACCCAGAGTTTGCTAAAGAACGTGTACATTTTCCAGCTTTAACACCGCTTTATCCGGATCGAATGATGAAACTTGAGGCAGAACCTACAGGCATTTCAACACGAATAATGGATATAACAACACCGGTTGGCTTTGGACAGCGTGGTTTGATTGTTGCCCCTCCAAAGGCAGGGAAAACAATGCTGCTAACTGAAATCGCCAATAGTATTACTGAAAACCATCCAGATGTAAAACTGATCATTTTACTAGTAGATGAACGACCAGAAGAAGTGACAGATATCGAACGTCATGTTCATTCAGAAGTAGACGTTGTCAGTTCAACTTTTGATGAAGTACCTGAAAATCATATTAAAGTATCTGAGCTTGTCTTAGAACGAGCAATGCGTTTAGTTGAACATAAAAAAGATGTTGTTGTTCTAATGGATAGTATTACGCGGTTAGCAAGAGCTTATAACTTAGTGATTCCACCTAGTGGACGAACTCTATCAGGTGGGATTGATCCTGCTGCTTTCCATCGTCCTAAACGATTTTTTGGTGCAGCACGAAATATTGAAGAAGGCGGGAGCTTTACTATCCTTGCCACAGCCTTGATTGAAACAGGATCGAGAATGGATGACGTTATTTATGAGGAGTTTAAAGGAACAGGTAATATGGAGTTACACCTTGACCGGCAGCTTGCACAACGCCGCATTTTCCCAGCTCTTGATCTTTTACGCTCAGGAACGCGAAAAGAAGAATTATTGATCACAAAGGAAAAGTTAGATATGATTTGGTCAATTAGAAAAGGGATTCAAGATTCGCCTGATTTTGTAGAACGCTTTTTAAGAAAAATTCGCTCAACCAAAACAAATGACGAATTCTATCAACAACTCATTGACGAAATGAAACGTAAGAAAATGTCACGTGAATAATATTTTATTAAAAAAGCTCCCCATCCCTTTAGCGGATTGGGGATTTTTTCATGTTGAAAGGATAATAGTCCAGCAAGAAACTCATTTAAAAAAGCTGAAACGTTAATAAGCCTTTATATCAAAAAACAGCATTTTTTAATCGATAGGATTGTTGTTTGAGAGAAGGGAAATGATTATAATTAACGGATAGGCAACAGAATTATCCCAATTAAGGAGTATTTTTAATGGAAAAATGGAAAGTATTAAATAGCCAATATATCTACAAAACGCCATATGGAAATTTACGGAGAGATAAATGCCAATTAGAAAACGGGGTGATCATTGAAGAATATAATGTCCATGAATATGTTGATTGGATCAATGCAGTAATTGTCACAGAGGATCACAAAATAATTTTGATCAGGCAGTACAGACATGGAGCTAAAGATTTCTTTTATGAAATTCCGGCGGGAAGTCGTGAACCAGGAGAGACGAATATAGAAGCGATTGAACGAGAGGTACTAGAAGAAACAGGCTATCAATCAGAAACCCCTTTAATTGATTTAGGTGAATTTTTTGTCAATCCTGCATTACAAAATAATAAAGTCATCAGTTATTTAATGCTAAATGCTAAAGCCGTTTCAGAGCAAAATTTAGATGAAACAGAACAAATAGAAGTCTTTAAATATAGTCTGAATGAAATAAAAGAAATGATCAAGACCAAAGAAATTAGTCAAATGTTTTCCATACAAGCAATTTTATTAGCGGAAAAATATATTGAATCGTCAGAAGATTAGTTTTCTTACCTTTACTTCGAAAAAAGTTGTTGTTTATATGTGGACAAGTTATAATGTAGGCAATTAAAAGAAAGGAGTTTTTCAATGAAATATCAGTCCCCAAAGCAAACCATCCGACTACTTCAACTCGAGGCGCTCATCCCTCGCCTTAAGCAAACACATCCGAATTAGCAGAAGTTAAGTCAACAACTAGGACAAGATTTAGCTGGTTATCTCGGTGAAAAGAAGTTACGCTATCATTTAGAATTTACCCGAATAAAAAAAGGACATCACCTCACAGGGCTTCGATTCGAGGGCAGCACATACTACACCCAAATTGATCATTTGATTATTACACCCATGACAGTATTTATTATTGAAGGTAAGAATCGGAAGGGTCTCATTTCACAAAATCAACATAGACAATATATACAACAATACGAACAAACAAAAGTTGTATTTGAAAATCCAGAAAATCAAGCTAAAATTCAAAAAAGGCAATTAAGCTATATTTTAAGACAACATGATTTCCCTACGATTCCAATCATATCCCTCGTCGCTTTTCCACACGATACGGTTCAACTCGATCAATCCATAACGTCACCAGATGTTATGGTCGCTCAAGACATTTCATTTTATATCAATCATTACCTTGACAAACAACACCAACGCTATTTTAACGATCAGCAAATGAATCAATTAAAAAAACTATTAATCACACTTCACAGACCTCTTCAAACGAATATCATTAAAGAATTTAAAATTGAAAATAGCGATCTGAATCCGGGTGTCCTTTGCACAACATGTAGAAGGGTATACGTGCAACGTCATTACGTCACGTGGATCTGTCCGAAATGCCAGAAATCTGATCCACTTGCACATATTCAAGCATTACGAGACTACGCTTATTTATTTGAGCCAACAATAAATAACCGAACAGCCCGCTGGTGGTTGGGCATTACATGTCCGAGTTTGTCCCGCCGTATCCTAGCTAAATTTCCAATTGTCAAGCCGGTAGGTAAGAAAGCCACTTCATATGACTTATCTTCCCTAATTAATAGCTGATCATTTGTGGGATTACAATCAAGTTTTCCGAAATACAATCAAGTTAACGAAAATACAATCAACTTTTCCGAAATACAATCAAGTTAACGAAAATACAATCAAGTTTTCCGAAATGCAGTCAAGTTCGAGAAAATACAATCAAGTTTTCCGAAATACAGTCAAGTCAGCGAAAATACAATCAAGTTTTGTCAAGTCCAAAATCTTGTGTAATAACCTATAGCTATCTCTGTAGTTACTTGAGAGGGGGGTAGCTTTTCCTGTCCTCGCCATGGCGAGGTCAGGAAAAGCGTTACATTTAATTCTCCCCCGGGGCATAGTCTCTTAAAAATTTTCGCTTCGTCTTCTGAAATCCTTCGTGGATATCCATCAAAACGGCACCGATAAGTCGGACAGCTGAATCTATATTCGGAAAGATCCCAATGACTCTTTCCCTACGCCGTATTTCTCTATTGACTCGCTCTAAACTGTTTGTCGTCCTTAGAGAGACATGATAGCCCGTGGGTTCTTGGATGAATTGTAGGGCATCATCAAAACCGGCTTCTAACTTCTCGATGACCGCTGTGTACTTCGGATTTCCCTCGACTGTCTTTATAAAGTTTGTCTTCAATTCTCTGGCATGGGCCAGGGTATCGGCATAAAAGATTTGTTTTAAGGCTGTCCGTTCAGCTTGACTGTTTTTCTTCGGCATCACATCCGTTAGATTGCGTAAGAAATGGGTGGTACAACGCTGCCATGGACAGTTCAAAAAGTCTTCTTTAATCGCTGCTTTCAATCCAGAATGCGCATCAGAGATGATGAGCTTGGGTTTCTTCAAACCACGCGCTCGTAAGTCCTGAAAGAAGCTTGTCCAAGCTGCCTTTGATTCCTCTTCTGAAACCATAAATCCAATAATCTCACGTCTATTCTCTGACGTCACCCCTTGCGCAATATAGACACCTTTAGATACCACACGATGATTCTCTCGCACTTTAATATACATGGCATCGACATAAACATAGGCATAGTATTTATGGTGAAGGGCGCGCTCTCTAAACGATGCCACCTCAGGATCTAGACGTTTGAGAATATCAGAAGCAAATGAACGAGAGACGCCTTCCCCACAGAGGGTCTCAACAATTTTAGTGACCTTTCGGGTCGATACACCACTCACGACAGATTCCACTAATGTCAGAACAAGCGATTGATCCATACGTTGATACTTCTCGAATAACTTTGTTGAAAAGGCACCAGAGCGTGTCCGAGGGACTTTCAGCGTGATTCGCCCGATAGGTAGTTTATAATCTCTTTCGTAATAGCCATTCCGCATGTCTTGGCGAAGTGCATGGCGTTCTCGTGAGTCGGCTTGGACATAGGCATCACGCTCCGCCTCCATGTAGGCATTAAATACAGCGACTGCCAGTCCTTTAGTTGCCGAATTTAAGTTGCTCGATAAAATTTCCTCTGTTAATTTGTCCATATCTAGGGTAAAATTTAATTGAGTCATTTCAGTTCTCTCCTTTTCAATGGTTGGTTGGTAACTACATTGTACTATAGGAGAGCTGATTTGGCTCTTTTTCTTTATTACACAATTATATAGCCTTAATCTCAAGTTTCCCGAAATACAGTCAAGTTCGAGAAAATGCAATCAACTTTGCTGAAATGCAATCAAGTTAGCGAAAATGCAATCAAGTTTCCCGAAATACAGTCAAGTCAGCGAAAATGCAATCAACTTTTCCGAAATGCAGTCAAGTCAGCGAAAATGCAATCAACTCCAAAGAAATGTAATCAAGTTAATTGATTTTTAAACAATTTCCATAGTACGGCCTCTTTTTGGATTAATTTTACTAATTTCACATCTATAGCGATAAAATTTTCATCACTTTGAATCTTAGCAAAATTGAAATTATTTGTTTCATTTATGATAAAATAAGTTATAGTATAGAAGTGTGAGCGTTATTTAATCTAAAGTAATATAATAAAATCATATAAAGGGTAGGGGTATGCTAGATGTCGGATTCAATAAGGTTAGTGGAGATTAACGATAATAATTGGAATCATTTTACTTCTATGTATCCTGGTGATGAAGGGGCTAATTATATAGCTTCGAATAGCTATTCATTAGTTCAAGCTTATTTTGAAAAAACTTGGTTAGTAAAGGGAATCTCATCTGATTCTATTCCAATTGGTTTCACTATGTATGGTTTAGATAAGAAAACAAATAGATACGAATTATGTCGCTTGATGATTGATTATAAATTCCAAGAACAAGGATTTGGTCAAAAGGTACTCCCAATTATTATTGATGAAATGTTCAATAATTGGAATCCAGAAAAAATATACTTAAGTACTAATCCGAAAAATACAAGAGCTATTAAGCTATATGAAAAACTTGGTTTCGTAAAAACTGATGAAATGGTTGATGGAGAAGTTTTATTTTACCTAGCCAAATAAAACATTGGGGAGAATAAAATGGTTAAAATTTGTGAAATGAAAAGAGATTCACAAAAATATAATACTAATTTAACTATGATAAACTACGAAAGTTCTTACTATGACTTATATAAACATACTTGTTGTTATTCTTATTATGAAGTAAGCATGCAAAATAATATTGATCCTTTTGATTTTTACTCAAATGACAAACTATTAGAAAAAGCAGGCGGGATTTTTATGCTTATAAAAAATAATGAATTAATAGGTGCTGTAGAGATAGACAAACAAGAGATAACACATTTATTTGTTAATAATAAATTCAAAAAAAGAGGCTATGGAAAAAGGCTTCTTGAATTTGCTGTTAATCATATTTATGAAGAGGGTTATAATGAGGACATTTTGTTTGTAGTTGACACAAATACTATTGCAAAGCATTTATATCTAAAAAATAACTTTGTTATTCAAAGTGTTTTTCATGAAGAATGGTAAATATGTAATACTAAATGTAGTTTAATGTAAAATCACGTACCCAAGGTCAATTTATTTTAGCAAACACTCCTGTATATGGAAAGGATAATTGTCTCCCTTCTATTATACATATACCTTCTACCTTTACTTAAAAGAAATAAGCGTAAGGATTTAATCATAGTTTTTTGTATAAAAAGGATCGTGTTAAAGTTAACCGAAGGTACTTTTTCTATGGTGTGTTATTTCGGATTACAATTAACTCCAACGACATGTAATCAAGTTAATTGCTTTTTAACCAATTTCCATAGTACAGCCTCTTTTTAGCTTAATTTTGCTAATTTCATATCTATAGCGATAAAATTTTCATCACTTGCTATTGCATTGTTTATACGACACTGTTATAATCTTTAGGTATGCAAAAGAGCAGTTTGGAGCAGTTTAACCCGCTGTTGTAAGCTAGCTAAAATTAACTCTGTTTCTTAAAGATTCAGGGCAAAAGGAGTTGGAAAGACATGAAAAAAGATCTTCATCCAGAATACCAAAAAGTTGTATTTCTTGATACGAGTTCTGACTACAAATTCTTAAGCGGATCAACAAAAACATCTGATGAAACAATTGAGTGGGAAGATGGGAATACTTATCCATTAATCCGTGTTGAGATCAGTTCAGACTCTCACCCGTTCTACACAGGTAAACAAAAAGCTGATAAAGCTGGTGGCCGTGTGGATCGCTTTAAGAAAAAATATAAACTTAACTAAGCGAAACTTTTTAGTTAACATTGGGACAGCCATTCTGAAACTTGGAGTGGCTGTCTTAACTAACCTTACATATCGGACAGGCAATGATTAGACAAAAGCCTGTTTTTTTAATGTGAAATAAGCAATCATTTTTCATCATGAATTGAAGAATAAGAAATGCGTATTATATAAGGAGGTCGGTATCATGCAGATCATGAAGCAAAATGGTTGGATTGAATTTATTTGTGGCAGCATGTTTTCAGGGAAATCTGAAGAACTGATCAGGCGAATTCGTCGTGCAAAATATGGTAATTTAAAAGTTTGTGTTTTTAAGCCTGCAATCGATAATCGCTATTCAGAGGAAACTGTTGTTTCTCATAATGGAAATTCAATCAAAGCATATGCGGTTACATCTGTTTCAGACATTGTTGATAAAATTGATGCGGATTTAGACGTCATCGGCATTGATGAAGTACAGTTTTTTAATGAAGAAATCATTGATACAATTAGTCAATTGGCTGATCAAGGGTTTCGAGTGATTGTTGCGGGACTTGATACAAACTTTAGAGGGGAACCATTTGGAGTTGTGCCAGAGTTAATGGCTCTCAGTGAATCGGTGACTAAATTAAATGCTATTTGCCCAAGATGTGGCTCACCAGCAAGTCGAACACAACGATTAATTAATGGAGAGCCCGCTTCATATGATGACCCAATTATTCTGGTAGGAGCTTCTGAATCATACGAACCTCGTTGTCGTCATTGTCATCAAGTTCCGAACAAACCCGACTATAAGTATAAAATTAAAAAGATCACTAAATAATAACAAGGCAACTGACATTTGGCTCCCATTTAAATAGCTAACAATCAGTTGCTTTTTAATTTTGTACGATCAGAATTTATCGGTAATAGCATAAGTAAAACAAAGGTTTCACCAGAAAAAGTTAATCCAGTCCACCAGCTTTTTCTAAACATAGATAACAGAGGCTTATCAATCAACTTTGACGTGCTCATTACCACTGTTATATAATAAAGTGTACGATTTGAATATAAAGAGGTGGAATCCATGTTTGATAAATTAGTTACCCTAGAAGAACGTTATGAAAAGTTAAATGAGCTATTAAGTGATCCAGAAGTAATTAGTGATCCGAATAAACTACGTGAATATTCAAAAGAACAGTCTGATTTAGAAGATGTTGTACAAACCTATCGTGAATATAAAGATATTAGCGAGCAATTAGAAGAGGCACAGGAGATGCTTGAAGAGGAAGCAGATTCGGAAATGAAGGAAATGATTCAATTAGAGCTTGAAGAACTTGAACCACAAATTCCTGAATTAGAAGAAAAACTAAAAATTCTTCTTTTACCCAAGGATCCAAATGATGATAAAAACGTTATTATGGAAATTCGTGGTGCAGCTGGTGGAGATGAAGCCGCTCTTTTTGCAGGTGACTTATTTAGAATGTATCATCGATTTGCAGAAGCAGAGGGCTGGAAGGTTGATATTATGGAAGCCAATTCCACTGGTGTTGGCGGTTACAAGGAAATTATCTTTATGATTAATGGTCGAGGGGCTTATTCCAAATTAAAATATGAAAATGGTGCCCACCGTGTCCAACGTGTACCAGAAACTGAATCTGGCGGGCGAATCCACACATCGACTGCAACAGTTGTTGCTTTACCAGAAGCAGAGGACGTTGAAGTGGATATTCATGAAAAAGATATTCGAATCGATACATTTGCTTCAAGCGGCCCTGGCGGACAAAGTGTTAACACGACTATGTCAGCAGTTCGCTTAACGCATGAACCGACAGGTGTTGTTGTTTCTATGCAAGATGAAAAATCGCAAATCAAAAATAAAGAGAAAGCAATGAAAATTCTTCGAGCCCGAATTTATGATATGTATCAACAGGAAGCACAAGCGGAGTATGATCAAAATCGTAAATCAGCAGTAGGTACAGGTGACCGTTCTGAACGAATTAGAACGTATAACTTCCCACAAAACCGAGTCACAGACCACCGCATCGGTTTAACCATTCAAAAGCTCGATCAAATTCTTGAAGGCAAACTTGAAGAGATTATTGCTGCACTTGTTATGGAAGAACAAGCTCATAAAATGGAACATATAGGTGATTAACATGCATGAAACAATACAGGAAGTCCTCAATCGGGCTTCTCTTTTTTTACAAAAGCATAAACGTGAGCCAAAAGTAGCGGAAATCCTCTTGCTTCATCATACTGGCTTTTCAAAAATAGATTTATTAATGAATCTTAGAACCCCGATTGAAAATCAGGTACTAGTGAGATTTGAAGCTGACTTGAAAATGCACGTAGAAACAGGTAAGCCTGTTCAACATCTAACGGGTATGGAACAGTTTTATGGACGACCCTTTATCGTAAATAAACATGTTCTTATTCCACGTCCAGAAACAGAAGAACTTGTCCAATTGATCTTAAGGCAAACCAAAAGTCTACCGCGTCCGCTTAATATCATAGATATTGGAACTGGCAGCGGTGTGATTCCAATTACACTTAAACTAGAGGATCCAAGTTTAACAATAGAAGCAAGTGATGTTTCAGATCAAGCGCTAGCCGTTGCAACTCAAAATGCAGACAAATTACAAGCTCATATTCATTTTCACCAAAGTGATTTTCTACAAAAATGGCTGGGTACAAGTAAACGATTTGATTTAATTGTTTCAAATCCACCTTACATTGCAAGACGAGATCAGGCTTCACTATCAGACACAGTTAAACATTTTGATCCCGAGCTTGCCCTTTTTGCTGATCATGATGGTTTAGCCGCTTATCAACAGATTATTAAAGAAGCTAAGTCACTGCTAGCAACCGATGGATATCTTGTTTTTGAGATTGGCTATCAACAAGGATCAGCAGTTCGTAAACTCATTCAAACTACTTTTCCACACAGCTCAGTTGAAATCATTAAAGATATTAATCAAAAAGATCGGATTATTTTTGCAAAATGCTAGTTTAAAAGATTTCCTTCTCGGTGATACTGAACTTATCAACAGTTCGTGAGAGGGGAACTAGAAATGATCAAGTTATTCCAAACAATTGTGACGCTAATGTTATTACTAACCAATCAGCTATCCATTCCCAGCGAAGCAGAGCATTATCAAGTGATTCCTGATGATGCGATTAGATTGCGGATTCTTGCCGAAAGCGATGATCCAAATGATCAAACAGTTAAACATGCTGTTCGTGATGCTGTGAACCAAGAGATTACCGAATGGGTGGAAACTTTAACAGATATTGAGCAGGCAAGAGAACTGATTCAAGAGCGTTTGCCCCAAATTGAGCAGATTGTTGCACAGACCTTGCAAGATTATGATCAGACGATAGAGTTTCAAGTTGATTATGATAGTCAAGTACAGTTCCCAGCTAAATTATATGATCGTTACGTTTATCCAGCTGGAGAATATGAGGCGATTTTAATTACGTTAGGTGAGGGAAAAGGGTCAAATTGGTGGTGTGTTTTATTCCCGCCCTTATGTTTTCTAGATTTCTCCTCGGGGACAACGGTATCGGATGATGACCCAGAGCAAGAAGTGGTCAATGAAGACGAGGACGAAGAGCCAAAAGTTTCTTTCTTTTTTCTCGAATGGTTTCGATAATCTATCATAGCACTCGTTTATCTTTCATAGACTATATTAAAATTCTATGAAAGGAAGCGATTAGATGTTTTTAACTCAATTAAAGACGGAAGAAGAACTAGCTGATTTGCCTTTTAGCCATCTTATCAAAGCGGATCAGACGGAAAGTACGACCTATTTAATTAAAGATTCTCAGCAAACTATTGGCTTTATTCACTTAAACATAGTCGAACAGCAAATATTTAAATTAGAGAAGTTTGTTATCTATAAACCCAACCAGTCTGAACAAATTATTGAGATTTTCTATCACATACTGGAAATGGTTAAAAAAAAGGGTGCCCATCATTTATTAATCGAGACAGAACAAGAAGCATTAATTGAACTATTAAACTGGCTGGGATTTAAACGATGGCCAGAAACATTAAATACTTTTGGCTACACTTATGGATAACCACTAACTTATGTCCCTGTCATCAAATGGAATCGGAAACCTGTAGGCTCTTTTTTATCACTCGAAATAAATATGCTATGTCTGTAAATTTACAACCAAGGGTGTCTAATTAAAATCAAAAAATTAAATGACAAAGCTTAAAGACTAATCAAACTAGGGCAGTTTTCTCCATTAACAAGTAATGTACTAAGATTGAAGTATTATTATTCGATTATTGAGCACCAAAAACTTACTTGTGTAAATGAAAAAAACTCGCTAAAATAAGCAAGAAGCAAACAAAGCTTATTGATAAGATGGGTATAAATTATCGATGAAGCTAGATAACATCAAAGGAGGGATTAGTCTATGGCTAAACAAACACAATTTATGATTTGGAATGAGCAAGCAATTGAACAGCTAGCTAAACACATTCAAGCTGGTGAAGTTGTTGCATTTCCAACCGAAACAGTCTATGGTTTAGGAGCTGATGCCTCTAATCCCGCAGCAGTTGACAAAATTTTCATCGCAAAAGGGCGTCCTGCAGACAATCCATTAATTGTTCATGTTGCTGATAAAGAACAAATTGAGCATTATGTAACGGATATACCGGAGTATGCAAAGAAATTGATTGACTCATTTATGCCCGGTCCTTTAACAGTTGTTTTACCGAGTAATGGTAAGATTGCAGATAATGTTACTCCTGGCATGAGCAGTGTAGGCATTCGGATTCCTGCCCATCCTGCTGCTCAGGAATTAATTCGAGAGGCTAATTTACCGATTGCCGCTCCAAGCGCTAATTTATCAGGCAAGCCAAGTCCAACGAGTGCGATTCATGTCTTTCAAGATTTAAATGGAAAAATCGCCGCTATTTTAGATGGGGGAACAACTGGAGTTGGTTTAGAATCAACGGTTGTTGATTGTACAGGCATATCACCAAAAATTATTCGCCCAGGCGGTGTGACTCAGGCTGAGATCGAATTAGTGCTAGATTGTCCGGTCGAAGATTCGACTACTGATCTTGATATTGATAAACCAAAAGCACCAGGGATGAAATATAATCACTATCAACCAGACGTTCCAATGATTTTAATTGAGGGCAATCAGGATTTTTTCCAAAGTAAAATTAATCAACTTCAAGCAGAAGGAAAAAAAGTAGGTCTACTAGTAAGTGAAGAACTAGCAAGCAATTTATCAGCTGATCAACTCCAAATCTGTGGGACAGTGACGAATTTATCAACAATTGCTAGTCAGCTCTATCAAGTATTGAGAGCTTTTAAGAAAACAGATGTTGACATTGTTTTAGCCGAAGTTTTCCCTGCAGAGGGTGTCGGAAAAGCAATTATGAATCGATTAAAAAAAGCAGCAGATTATATTGAAAAAGCAGAAAATGACAGGTGATGTAGTCCTGTTATTTTTTTGTTTTATGAAGCATAGACTGAAATTAGCTCGTCCATTAAGGAGAATGTTCAAAAAGCCAGGTAAAATAAAACATTAGTTCAATAGATCTTCTTCTAACAATGCTTCATGTTATAAGGTGCATGTAAATGTAAAATATTTATGGGTAACGAGAAAGTTACCGCACTTTATGGAAGCACGTTAGTTTATTTTTCTGCTTTACACTTTTGAAAAAAGGCTCGACCAATGTGTGAAGCAATTTTCTTGAAAGGTAACGTCGATTTGAACTTCTTAATTCTTTTTATCCTCGTTTTTGAACACACATCTAAAGGAGGATTTTTTATGCTAGATTCAGTTGTTACTCCTCTCGTGCTTTCATTTGTTGTTGCTCTTGATGCTTTTTCCGTTTGCCTAGGCATCGGGTTACAACCACTTCGCTTACGAAAAATTGCAACAATCGGTCTTTGGATCGGTATTTTCCACATGTTTATGCCTTTGCTAGGTCTATTAATTGGAGCATTACTGGCTGAATGGATCACAAGCTTAACAGAATTAATTAGTGGTATGCTGCTTTTTGGGTTAGGAGCTCAAATGATTTTTCAAACTTTTGCTGAAACATTTCGCTCAAACCCACCAAAGAAATTCAACTTAACAGCGATCATCGTGCTCGCTTTTTCAGTAAGTATAGATAGCTTTCCTATTGGTATTAGTTTGGGGATGTCTGGTTTTCTGACCACTGTAACCATTCTTTTATTCGGTGGCGTTTCTACACTGATGTCCTGGACTAGTCTTTTAATTGGAAAAAAGGTTCAGCGCAATCTTGACCGTTCACTTGCCTGGATTGGTGGGGCAATCCTTTGTCTTCTTGGACTCATTATTATTTTCTAATTCATCCACTTTTCATTCCTTCATTCAATCAACTGGCTTGGTACAATTCTAGCGATATGTTATTATTTATGTAATATAATAGCAGCTTAAAGGGGAGAAAAAATGAAGATACTATTTGTCTGCACTGGGAACACATGCAGAAGCCCAATGGCAGAAGCCATTCTTCGAGGAAAATCAGATCACCAAGTCAAATCTGCCGGAATCTCCACCACAGTAGGAATACCAACAAATGAAAATACCGTCAATGTTTTAAAAGAGAAAAATATTAATTATAGTGGAAGTTCACAGCCTTTAACCCAAGCAATGGTAGAATGGGCGGATTTAATTTTAACAATGACTAATCAGCATAAACATGTAACTGTGTCTGAATACCCACAAGCCTTTGGGAAAACATATACACTAAAGGAATACGTCAGTGATGATGTCGATGAGATATGGCGTGCATTAAAACAAGCCCACTTAAATTTAGAAGAAAAACGTTCACTCGTGATTGAAGAACATGGTAATCAGCAAACGGAACAACAATTAAGAGCATTTTTTCGAGAAGAGCAAGATGAAATTGCTCGACTTGAACAAGAATTACCTAATCTTGATATTGCCGATCCATTTGGCTTAGACCAAGCCGCCTACCAAAAAACAGCGGCTGAAATTGACCAAGCTATTGATGCATTGATAAAAAAGTTGACGGAATAATGTGAAATTAACTGTCCTTTCATTGTGAAAATGAGTACAATAGAATAAATGATAATTTATAAGGAGTGGATAGATTCATGAAAGTTGTAATCGCAGCAGATCATGGCGGCTATCAATTAGCAAAAGAAATCGAGGCATTGTTACAAGAGTTAGATGTAACTATTGAGAATATCGGAAGCAATTGTGCGGATTCCGTTGATTATTCTGATTATGGAATCCCAGCAGCTGAAAAAGTAGCGAAGGGTGAATATGACCGAGGCATTGTGATCTGTGGGACAGGTATCGGAATGTCAATTTCCGCAAATAAGGTAAAAGGGATCCGTTGTGCCCTTGTTCATGATGTGTATACGGCACGTGTAACCCGCGAACATAATGATTCGAATATGCTAGCTATGGGTGCCCGCGTTATTGGAGTTGACCTAGCTAAGGAAATTGTCAGAACATGGATTAATAGTGATTTTGAAGGCGGTCGTCATGAACGTCGAATAAATAAAATTGCTGAATATGAGGAGAAATAAACAGAGGACAATACGTAACCAGAGCGTAGGAAATAGACGTAGACTCCTCGAAAATAAAAGGCAATTTTCTTCGTGCGATGTCTCGCTGACGTAGCTTTCCTTGTCCTGTGGGAAAGCTTAGTGTGAAGACCCCGCAGAAAAAGTGTACTTCTTTTTTCGAGGAGGCTGAGGACAAGCCCACGGAAAGTGAAGTATATTTCCGAAGCGGTTGTACTAACCTGACAACATTGGTAACCGCAGCCCTAAGTATTCTTGATAGGGCGAGTAACCATAGTAAAGAGGATTGCGAAGCGTGTATATCGCAAGAATAAGTGTTTTGCTTATTCTGAATCTCAAACCAGCTTATAAGGGGAAAACATTATAAATTACTAGGTGTAAATAAAAGGACTGCATTCACTGGAAAGGGCTAGCGAATGTAAGTTATTCTAATAAAAAAGTGGATAGAGGGGGAACGGTTTGGATGAAGCATTTACAAGAAAGTGACTTAGAATTGTATCAAGCAATTGAACAAGAACGGGGTCGACAACATGAAAAGATTGAACTGATTGCTTCAGAGAATTTTGTTTCAGAGGCAGTCATGGAAGCACAAGGATCTGTACTAACAAACAAATATGCAGAAGGATATCCAAACAAGCGTTACTACGGTGGTTGTGAATACGTTGATATTGCTGAAAATCTCGCTCGTGATCGTGCGAAAAAATTGTTTGGAGCTGAGCATGCCAATGTACAACCTCATTCTGGTGCACAAGCAAATATGGCTGTTTATTCAGCATTTCTCGAGCCAGGTGACACTGTGCTTGGAATGAACCTTTCGCATGGTGGACATCTGACTCATGGTAGTCCAGTTAATTTTAGTGGTAAACTATATCATTTTGAAGAATATGGTGTTGAAAAAGAAACAGAAACGCTTGATTATCAAGCTGTACTCGAAAAGGCAATCGCCGTTCAGCCTAAGTTGATTGTTGCTGGTGCAAGTGCCTACCCACGTTTAATTGATTTTAAAAAATTTCGTGAAATCGCGGATGAAGTTGGCGCTTATTTAATGGTTGATATGGCGCATGTCGCTGGCTTGGTGGCAACAGGTCAACATCCTGATCCAATTCCTTATGCTGATTTTGTCACGACAACGACACACAAAACATTACGTGGACCACGTGGTGGTATGATTTTAACAAAAGAGAAATATGCAAAACAAATTGATAAATCTGTCTTTCCAGGAATGCAGGGAGGGCCGCTTATGCATGTTATCGCAGCGAAAGCAACGGCTCTTAAAGAAGCCCTTGATCCTAATTTTACTGACTATACGAAACAAATTGTTAAAAATGCACAAACCTTTGCTGAAGCTCTACAAGCAGAAGGAGTTCGATTAGTTTCAAATGGAACAGACAATCATTTACTTTTACTTGATGTTCGCGGTCTTAATCTGACAGGTAAAGATGCTGAAAAAATCCTTGATGATATAGGCATCACAACGAATAAAAATACGATTCCATTTGATCCAGAAAGTCCATTTGTCACAAGCGGTGTTCGTGTTGGAACAGCAGCTGTTACAACACGCGGATTTAAGGAAGCAGAATTACAAGAAGTAGGCTCAATTATTGCCCTTACTTTAAAAAATTATCAAGATGAAGCTAGCTTACAAGAAGCGAAAGCTCGTGTTAAAGCACTTACTGACCGTTTTCCAATCTATCAATAATTTGAAAAACCGAAACATGTTCCAATTTGTTTCGGTTTTCTTATGATCTAAAATTGAAATTCCTCTTTTAAAATAAATGTTATTAGGTTAAATAAACCTGTCTTTTATCGGATTTTCGACAGAAGACTCCCACTTCAAGGCACCTGAAGGGCATCGCTCAGTGAGTAAGTGAGAGATGAATGTCGGTTGGTGATAGCCAAAATAGATCTCTTATGATATAATTAGAACATACATTCGTCTAAGTGAGGTGTGTTCATGTTAGTCAATAAAGCCTATAAATTCCGTCTCTATCCTAATCCGACACAACAAACACTCATCAACAAAACATTGGGTTGTTCACGGTTTGTTTTCAATCACTTTTTAGCGAAATGGAATAAAGCATACGAAGAAACAGGCAAAGGCTTAAGTTATCGTGTGTGTTCAAAACAGTTGCCACACCTAAAAAAAGAATATCCTTGGCTAAAAGAAGTTGATAGTATTGCCGTTCAATCAAGTGTCAAACATCTATCTGAATCTTTTGCACGTTTCTTTAACAAACAAACGAATGCCCCACGATTGAAGTCAAAAAGGAACCCGACCCAAGCGTATACAACAAAACACACGAACGGAAATATCGCAGTCGTGGGCAATACAATCAAGCTGCCCAAATTAGGGCTTGTCAAGTTCGCTAGAAGTCGTGAGGTCAATGGACGCCTTCTAAATGCCACGATTAAGCGACATCCAAGTGGCAAATACTCCATCTCTATCCTTGTTGAGACAGAGGTAGACTCACTTCCTCAAACGAAGCAGTCAACAGGTGTCGATGTAGGTATCAAAGTGTTTGCCACGCTTTCAGATGGGACAACATATCAAAACCCTAGATGTTTACGCACGCTAGAAAACAAATTAGGAAAAGAACAACGCAAACTGTCCAGACGATATGAACAAGCCAAGCAAGATAAAAAACCCCTTTATGAAGCGAAAAATTATCAAAAACAGCGGATCAAGGTCGCTCGTATTCACGAAAAAATTAAAAATGTCAGAACGGATTACTTGCATAAGGTCAGTACCGAAATTGTCAAAAACCACGATATCATGGGTATTGAGGACTTACAAGTATCTAACATGCTCAAAAACAAACGATTATCAAAAGCCATTAGTGAAGTCAGCTGGTCGGAATTCCGTACGATGCTTGAATACAAAGCCAAGTGGTACGGAAAGGAAGTCGTAGCCATCGCCAAAAACTTCCCTTCTAGTCAACTTTGTTCATGTTGCGGGTAGAAGTTAAGAATCTCGCCTTACGCAAGTGGCAATGTCCTTCATGCCATAAAGCACACGATCGAGATCTTAACGCAAGTAAAAATATTGAAGCTGAAGCTATCAGACTTCTAACTGTTGGTGCGACAGGGATCGCCTAATCAATAATCGACCAATAGGTTGGTGTTCTTAGGAATCTCCCCCTTCAAATTTCATTAGAAATTAAGGGGGAGTAGTTCAATGATCCATTCATTAATACTTTTAAAAATAAACAAAAAAATTGTTTATTCGCTTGAAAGCGACATGAATTTTCTGTACAATTTTATAGATGTATACTTTTAATGAGGAGTGGTCGAACTTGGGTAACGTATTTGTACTGGATCATCCATTAATTCAACACAAAATAACGTATATTCGAAAAACTGAGACAGGAACAAAGGATTTTCGTGAGTTAGTTGATGAAGTTTCTGGTTTAATGGCGTATGAAATTACGCGAGATTTACCATTAACTGAAGTAGAGGTTGAAACGCCTGTAGCAAAAACAAAAACAAAGGTTTTGAGCGGGAAAAAGATTGGAATTGTTCCTATTTTGCGCGCAGGATTAGGTATGGTTGATGGCGTTCTTCGACATATTCCAACAGCCAAAGTTGGACATGTTGGTTTATATCGTGATCCTAAAACTTTAATGCCAGTTGAGTATTACTTCAAAATGCCAAAGGATATATCCGAACGTGAACTGATTGTTGTGGATCCTATGTTAGCAACAGGTGGATCAGCGGCAGATGCTATCCAGTCATTGAAAAAACGCGATGCTAAAAAGATTAAACTCATGTGTTTAATTGCAGCACCAGAAGGTGTCGACCATATTCAAAAAGAACACCCTGATGTTGATATCTATTTAGCTGGAATCGATGAGAAACTTGACGAAAAAGGCTACATCGTTCCAGGACTTGGCGATGCAGGTGATCGACTATTCGGAACGAAATAAAGTAAAGCTAAAAAGCAGCTCAGAAAGTTAACTAAAATAACTTTCTGAGCTTTTTTATTTAACTAGAAATTACTGAAACGAATGAGTCTGCTCTATCCTCGAAAGCAACAGTTCTATAGTGATAGCCTAAATAGTGGGGATAAGCAAATGAGTAATGATTATTTTGTACTTTAAATCGATTTCATAATTAAGTAATGACATATAAAACACGAACCTTATAGGATAGCACGATGCGTGATTTCCGTTCTGGGTGGAAGCTTTCCGTGGGCAACGCCTCAACTAATTTCTTAAGTTTTTCAAACTTAAGAAATGGATTTTCGGCTGTTGCTTTTCCCACCGGAGTCACCACCCTCCACTCCAATCACTCATTTGGACTCTCTAATTTACGAATACTAGCATTACTTAATCTATGATTGTTCGTTTTCCATCTTAATTTTTCTATTATGAAATTGACTCACTTTAATTAAAAATTAAAAAGAGTGTGTTTATCAATAAAGGATGATAAATCCATTTTTATCATCCTTTATTTTATAGGAGTGATTAAAAAGAGTCAGCGCCAACATTCTATAAAAACACTTTTGCTTTTATCAAGGAGACGCAATCGAAGTATGCTGTTTCTATGTTACGACATAACGTTGTGAACTTGATCGATTAGATCAGTAAATAATTAAATAAAGAAATGGAAAAATTTTCAAATTATATGTAACATTAATTTCAATTATCTTAGAAAAGCTTTAAAGGATGTCAGAAAATTGACCATTGCAACGGTCAATTTTCAGTGAAGCGTTTTCTATAAATTGAGTTAGTATAAATATAACAAGGGGAGGCGGGGTACTGTGAGTTCAAAAAATAATCGTGAACAAAAACTGTTACTGTTTCTTTCCAAAAGTCAAGATTACATTACATCAGTAGATATAGCCAAAAAAATAAATACATCGCAAAAAACAGTATATCGTTTAATTAAAGAAATTAATGCTGAATATGAAAACGGTTCCTTAATTATCTCTGAGAAAGGAAGGGGTTATAAACTAGATTACGAAAAATTCATTAATTATCAAAAAAGGAATAAAAAATGCACAGGAGACGTTTTTTCTCCTCATGAGCGTCGTAAACGAATTATGGAAGAATTATTAATATCTTCTCCGAAACCTATAAATATTTATCACCTATTTAGTCATTATTATGTCGGAGACTCAGCTGTGTCTAATGACGAACAAATCATGAGTGAAGAACTTAAAAAGTACAATTTAATTTTAGAACGAAAGAATAGAAAGCTGGCTATATTAGGAGAAGAAATTAATATTAGAAAGGCAATTAAAGATATTATTGAAATTTTTAACATTATTGATCTTGATGATTTAAAAAGTAATCAAGAACTTAATTTCAACAAATATGACGTTTTGTTTATATTAGATCAATTAAGACACATTGAAAAAGATTTAAATATAACAATCCCTTATCCTTACAATGTAAATATCTTTTCACATCTATATATCTTATTAAGTCGTTCAAGAAAAAATCCAACTCTATTGTTTACCGATACTGTATCACATAGAGAAATGGAAAACATGAAAAGAAATAATAATTTATATCAGGTGGCAAAATCGACTATCAACCATATTGAACAATATTTAACTAATATATTACCAGAAATTGAGGTTTATTTTCTTTATCAATACTTGGTGTCATCACGAATGCAAGGGGATTTTGGTAAAACATCAACCTTTTCTTCAGAAGTTAATCAAGTGACTAAAGTATATATCGATGAAATGAGTGCTAGATTAGGGATAAATATAGAGAATAAATCGATTTTCATAGACTTAGCCAATCATATTAAACCAATGCTGAATAGATTAGAACATAAAATTCGAATTAAAAACAGTCTGTTAAGTCAAATTAAACTTACGTATGAAGAAATATTTTCGGGCGTAACAAAAGTATCTGAATTGGTAAGTAAAAAGTTTAATTTACCAGTAATAAATGATGATGAAAATGGATTTATCACCCTTTACTTTGCAAAAATTATTGAGACGAGTCAGCATCAACGTCCTATAAAGATACTTATCATGTGCACGACAGGAATTGGAACTTCAGAACTTTTAAAAGCAAAAGTAGCCAAACAATTTCCTGAGTTAGAAATTGTTGATGTCGTAGCATCACGAAATATACAAATGTTTAAAGAAAAATATGCAGATGTGGAACTAATGCTTAGTACAGTTCATATTGAAGATAAAATACATATTCATTCTTTATTAGTCAGTGCCATGTTTACAATGGATGATCAAAAGAGACTTCAAAGAAAGATAGAGGAAATTTATCATGAACGATAATTCATTTTATCAAGTTTATTTCAATGATACTTTAGAAACGAAAGAGCAAGTATATGATTTTGTTTCAACAATCGCTTGTCCCAATCATTCTTATCAGAAAAGACAAGCAATTATTGATCAATTGAACGAACGAGAAAAAGTAGGAAGTCCATTAATAGCTGAACATGTTTTGTTACCACATATTGAAAGTAATCTAATTAAGGAAAGTCAAATTATATTCCTTAAATTAACAAATCCCATATCGTTTTGGGATAACAATATAAAAGATATTCGACTCATTATTATTATTTTATTGAAGACAGGTGAACAAGAAGAAGTTAAGAAAAGGATTTCTTTATTTACGAGATCTTTAGCAGATGAAGATTATTTAGAGCGTTTATTAAATGTAGAAGAACAATCAAGTTTTTATAAAGAAATAATTACATTTTAGAGGAGGAGACATGATGAAAATTGTAGGAGTTGCGGCTTGTACAGTAGGGATTGCTCACACATATATTGCACAAGAAAAACTAGAAAATGCCGGAAAGAAGGCAGGACATCAAATTTATATGGAGACACAAGGAACAATTGGTATAGAAAATGAGTTAACAGCGGAACAAATTGCGGAAGCAGATATTGTTATTCTAGCAGCTGATGTGAAAATTTCTGGACAAGAGCGTTTTGAAGGTAAGCGAACCATTCAAGTACCAACAGAAGTTGCTGTAAAATCACCGAATAAATTGATTAAAAAAGCGGAAGAAGTGGCAAAACAAAATCAATAAACTTTTATTCAAGTAGAGGGGAAAAGTATGGAAGTAAAAGATATTTTAGATATAAATACCATCAAAACAAATATGAGTGCTAAAAGTAAAGAGGAAGCATTAATGGAATTGGCGAATTTACTTTTAGAAAATGAGTATATCACGGATATAGAAGGATTTATTAAAGATATTTATGCGAGAGAGGTAGAAGGACAAACAGGAATCGGAAATTACATTGCAATCCCTCATGGGAAGAGCAATTTTGTAAAGAAATTAGGAGTAGCTATTGGTATTAATGAAGGAGAAATACCGTGGGAAACTTTAGATGGAAATGGCGTGAAAGGAATTATTCTTTTTGCTGTTGGAAATGACAATGAAGGTGTACAAAATCATTTGAAATTATTATCTTTATTTGCAAGAAAATTAGGAAATGATGAAGTGATTGAAAAATTACTACATGCTAAAAAAAAGGAAGAAGTGAAAGAAGCCTTTAACAATTAACATGAAAGAGAGAATATGATGAAAATTGTAGAGGCAACAGCACGAACAATCGAGATTACTCACATGTATATTGAAGAATTAATTATAGAAACAGTTAAAGAAATTGAGGAATTACAACACTTTAATCCAGAAGTTGACAAAGAATTAAGTAAGGTAAAGAGATAAGTTATAGCGATTTAAAAGTGAAAACAAGAGCGAGTAAAATTGTTTAATTTAATTGCTGGATAACGAGATATGGTAATACTTAGATAAATAGGGTGTATGATTAATCTTTCTATAATGACTATTGCCAAACGAGTACAAGAATATCAAGAAGAATACTTGATTATTTTGCTAATAAAGGGAAATCAACTGAATCTTGGCTGTGGAGTGGTTCCTTAAAAAATGTTTATTGAGTGATATAAGAAACAAGTTACACCACCATATCATTTCAAAAGAACTTATCACAGCCTTACAGTTGAAAGTCATTATATTGAGAATTATGAAAAAATGAAATCTTTATTGATAAGAGAAATTAGCAGAGAAGATATTGAACATCTGACTGAGAGAAGTAAAAAAGTTATCAACCAGTATAGCCAGATTCCAAATGCTATTGTTCAACTTTGTTTTAGGATAAATGTCTTGAACAAATCGGACAAAAATCAGGATATTGACCACAGGCAATTGTCCTGAGCTAAACTGAATCACCAGCTAAACGAGAATATTTTATTAACGAAAAGGAGGGGATTAACTGTAAGATGTTTTGTGATAGACAGAGCTAGCCTCATAGCTAACACAAAACATCAAGGACTCCCAAGCGATTCTAAGAGTAAAAGTATTATTAAGAGAAGAATTGTCTGAATGAAAAAGTAAAGAAATTTACTGTGTAAAGTAACCAAGAAGCTGTATAGGAGGATAGCAAATGAGTAAATTTTTTAAAGAATTAAATCTTAAAGGTCATTTATTAACGGCAATTTCATATTTGATTCCAATTGTTTGTGGGGCAGGTTTTTTAATAGCAATTGGTATGGGATTTGGAGGTACCAGTCAAGATTTATTATTACAAGGTGAATTTTCCATTTGGGATGCTTTAGCAACAATGGGAGGGGCAGGTTTAGGCTTATTACCAGTAGTGATAGCGACAGGGATTTCATATTCTATTGCTGGAAAGCCAGGGATAGCCCCAGGTTTTATCATTGGTTTAACTGCTAATGCAATTGAAGCTGGCTTCATTGGTGGAATTTTAGGTGGATTTATGTCAGGCTACCTTGCCATAGCAATTTTAAAATATTTTAATGTGCCTAAGTGGGCGAAAGGATTAATGCCGACTTTAATTATTCCATTTTTCACCTCTATAATTGGTGGTTTAATCATGGTTTACCTTATTGGTGCACCCATTGCTGGGTTAACATCGTTATTAACAAATGCGCTAAATAACTTAGGATCTTCTTCATTATTAGTATTTGGTTCCGTTGTAGGTGTATTAAGTGGAGTTGACTATGGTGGACCAATTAACAAAACAGTATTTGCTTTTGTATTGACCATGCAAGCAGAAGGTATTAATGGTCCAATTACAGCATTGCAATTAGTAAATACTGCAACACCAATCGGTTTTGGATTGGCATACTTTATCGCAAAATTGTTTAAGAAAAATATCTATAAACCGTTAGAGACAGAAACTTTAAAGTCAGCAGTCCCAATGGGTTTTATTAATATTGTGGAAGGTGTCATTCCAATTGTTATGAATGATATCATTCGTTGTGTGATTGCAACAGCTGTTGGTGGAGCTGCAGGTGGCGCAGTATCTATGATGTTAGGGGCTGATGCCACAGTACCATTTGGAGGAGTACTAATGTTACCAACCATGTCTAATCCAATGTCAGGAGTTATAGCATTATTAGTCAATATTTTGGTAACGGGATTGACTTTGGCTTTAATCAAGAAAGATGTATCTCAAGATACAGTGAGTGTAGACACAGAGGTGGAAGAAGAAGATATTGACTTAGATGATATTAAAGTCTACTAATACAAAGGTGAAGGTAATTAGAGTGAAAATTTTCCTGGGTATTGCAATGGCCGAAGAAATTAAACGGATTAATGAATTAGGACTAGTTGATGGAGTGACCACAAATCCAACGATCATTTCAATAGAAGGCAGAACTTTTGTGTGAGTCATCAAAGAAATTTGCTCAGTAATATCGGGACCAGTCTCATTGAGATAAGTCCCAATCTAATAGTAAATAAACGGGGGGATTAATAGAATATGAAAAAGGTAGAATTCTCACCATCACTGATGACGATGGACTTAGATAAATTTAACGAACAAATCACTTTTTTAAATAACCATGTAGATTCTTATCATATTGATATTATGGATGGGCATTATGTTCCCAATATTACATTATCACCATGGTTTATCGAAGAAGTACGAAAAATAAGTGATTTACCTATGTCTGCTCATCTAATGGTAAAAGATCCAAGTTTTTGGGTTCAACAATTAATTGATCTGAAGTGTGAATGGATTTGTATGCATGCAGAAGTATTAGATGGGCTAGCCTTTCGGTTAATTGATCAAATACATGATGCTGGCTTAAAAGCTGGTATAGTATTAAATCCTGAAACTCCGATTGAGGCGATTTTCCCTTATATTGAATTAGTCGATAAAATTACGATTATGACAATTGATCCAGGATTTGCTGGGCAGCGTTTTATTGAAAGTACATTAGATAAAATTGTAGCACTGAGGGAGTTAAGAGAAGAGAAAGGGTATCAATACGTTATTGAAATGGATGGTTCATCTAATCGCAAATCATTTAAAAGAATTGATAGAGCTGGTCCAGATATTTATATTGTAGGTCGCAGTGGTTTATTTGGACTAGCTGAAGATATCGAAAAATCATGGGAAATCATGCGTAATGATTATGAGGAAATGACTGGGAAAGTATTAGGATAAAAATTTAAAGAGGCTATTATAAGAATTTGCATAGCAGATTGTTTTAAAAGCCTCTTTTTTTTTGGAGAGAAATATATATTTGATAGAGTTGACCAACTTGGTGTAGATACATTGCGTACCTTGAATATAGATGCCGTGCAAAAGTAAACTCTGGCACCTTGGATTACTAATAGAAGTTACACCTGTGGTGTATGCATCATGGACAAAGCATCCAGTCACATCATGTAATTGGCTAGACCGTGATTGTTTCATACTATTTACAGGCCATAGTTCTACATTGCTATATGGATTACTTCACCTTGCAGGTTATTAAGTAACGATGCATGATTTGGATAGTTTCCGTCAGTGGGATAGTAAATACTTTTGAGGCCATAATGTTTATGCAGAATTAATGTTAAACCATTAAAACAGAGGCTTTAAAATCAGTAGTTCCAATGGACTTTATTAATATTATAGAAGATGTCACTCTGATTGCTATACATGATTTTCTCATTAATCCTTCTTTAATCAAAACAAAAAATTTACAGATCATTTATTAAAATGCATGATTTTGTGCTCCCAGACACATACTATTTTTTAAAAAGGGAGACTGAATAATGAAACGAATTTTTCCAATCTGCCTCTTAATCTCCATCCTGATGATCACATTAACTTCAAATATATTTGCTAGTTCCCCTAACCAGCAAAAGAGATTATTAATTGAACTACATACCTCATCCTTAGCGTTTGAGGAGGAACTGACCCGTGATTTTCCGACCGTTCAAATTCTGGAACGATTTGATACCCTATTTAATGGAATTGCCATTGAAGGGAAAACAAATCAACTGGAACGAATTATTGAGAATGAAGAAGTTAAGCAGGCTTATCCAATTATGACCTATTCTGTTACACCAGAAAATCTTCAGTTGATCGAAACAGCTGATTTGCCTGCTTCAAAAGATGAAGAGCAATCTCCTTATACTGGAAAAGGAATTAAAATAGGAGTGATTGATACAGGTATTGATTACAACCATCCAGATCTTCAAATGAATTATCAAGGTGGCTATGATCTTGTGGATTTTGATGATGATCCAATGGAAACAACGCCTGAGCAAGGTATGCCAACGATTCATGGTACACATGTTGCGGGAATTATCGCTGCAAATGGAGTCCATCAAGGTGTTGCGCCTGACGCAGAGATCTACAGTTATCGTGCACTTGGTCCCGGGGGATCGGGGACGTCTGTCCAAGTTATCGCTGCTTTAGAAAAAGCAGTTAACGATGGGATGGATATTATTAATCTTTCACTTGGAAACCACGTCAACGGACCAGATTATCCAACAAGTGTTGCGGTTGATCGTGCGATTGACCAAGGTGTTTCAATTGTTATTGCTAATGGAAATGAAGGTCCTGATGATTGGACAGTCGGTTCACCCGCAACAGCGACTGACGCTATTTCTGTAGGTGCTTCGACACAACCCTATCAAGAGCCGATGCTACTAGAGCCGATAGAAAATAAGACCATTTCACTCAGCCCAATTGCCAATGCGAGTGAATGGAATCTCAGCCGTGATTACCCAATTGTATCAGGTGGTCTAGGCACAGAACCGATACCAGATGCGACAGGTCAGATTGTTCTATTCCAACGTGGTGAGATTTCTTTCCAAGAAAAAATGCTTCAAGCCGAGAAAGCAAATGCCCGAGCTGTGCTGATTTATAATGATAGTGATACACCAATTGAAGCAGGAATGGAATCAAGTACAAGCACTCCAGCTGCGTTTATCTCGCGTGAAGATGGAGAATGGTTACTGGCACAACTTCAGGATCAACCCAATCTGTGGTTGAGCACGACTTATCTTAATCGTGATAATGAGATCGCTCCATTTAGTTCACGAGGACCGGTTACAGCAAATTGGAAAATAAAGCCGGAAATTGTTGCGCCTGGTGTGGATATTATCAGTACTGTACCGGATGGTTATGCAAGTTTACAAGGGACGAGCATGGCGGCACCGTATGTCACAGGTGTACTTGCTGTTTTAAAAGAAGCCTATCCTGATTGGTCACCTGCTCAGCTAAAAGCGGCCTTACTCACACAATCGGAATATTTACCAGATCAAAAACCAGTCGAACAGGGGATGGGAGAAGTTGATCTACAGGCGGCTTTGGAAACACCAGTTATAATTGAACATTCATTATTAAATTTGGGGTGGATGGATGAGAGAGTTGAGCAACGCACACATCAGTTAAAGCTAACAAACCTATCGGATCAACCTCTAGCCATTCAATTTGATCGGCCATTTATTGAACAGGGCGTTAGATGGACATTACCTGAATCGGAAACCATTGCACCAAGTGAATCAAGTGAAATGGAAATATCCTTGACAATTAGACCAGATCAGTTAGAATCTGGTGTACATCAAGATTATTTAACGGTCAATATAAATGCTGAACCTTATCAGTTGCCTTATTTATTCGTCAATCAAACGGCTTCATTCCCGAAAATTGCAGGTTTTGAAATCGAACCGAGTTTAAAAGAGGAACAAATATACCATGTTCGACTGCAGTTAGCTGAAGCAAGTGAACGAGTAACGATTGACTTATATGATCCAGTGACCTTTACCTATTTGGGGCAACTTTTTATTCAGGAAGAAGTTGAAGCTGGTTTACTTGAAGCAGAATTAGACCTATCAGTGATTGAACCAAAAGAATATTATTTGATGAATGTCGCTGTTGAGAAAGATCAGCAAACAGACTATTTCCAACAAATTTTCCCATACTAATAGTATGCTTACTGACTATAAATATTTTTTTTAATAAGTGAAGTGATATACTGTAGATAATTACGCAAAAAAGGAGTATAATGCGTTTAGTGTGGAGGTACCAGGATGGATGACTATCAAAAAGTCGCTCAGCGACAGCGGAAATGGCTTCGAATTGTTTTGTTGATCATGATCAGTGGTACATTATTCACACTAGGCAATCGAATATGGCTTGGCTTATTACTAGGGAGTATAACAAGTTATGCAAATTTATTACTATTACAACGGCAAGTAGATCAAATGGGCCATGTTGCGATAGAGAATAAAGGGCATGCCGCGGCTGGAACAATTTTTCGAATTGGTTCAGCTCTTCTTGTCGTTACTTTAGTCAGATTTTTTGACCTAGAAGTGAATGGGTATGCACTTGTTATCGGATTGATGTCCAAGTATGTTGTTATTTTGTTTGAATCGTTAGTTCCTCGTTGGGGAGGATAAGGTTTCAGCAGAAAGATAGGTTCGATGTCGTTAGAATTTATTCGTCCACGAAGTGATCCAGTTAATAAGTGAAAAGAGGTGAAATAAATGGACCATGGTGCTCCAATCGTTGAGGAGTTTTTAGGTATACCGTGGCTAAGCTTTAATGCGTCTAATGTTTTGATGGTGGTTGTTTCATGTATCATTGTATTTATTGTTGCTGTATTAGCGACAAGAAATTTAAAAATGAAGCCTACTGGTGTTCAAAATTTTGTCGAATGGATTGTTGATTTTGTTAAGAAAATTATTAATGATTCAATGGATTGGCGAACAGGAAAGCTTTTTTTACCCTTAGCATTAACACTGATTACCTTTATTTTTGTCAGTAACGTTCTGGGTGTTATTGCTATCGGAGCATATGACGGTAACACATGGTGGAAATCACCAACAGCTGATGCGGGTGTTTCATTAACGCTAGCCGGATTTGTGATTATTATGACCAATTATTATGGTGTCAAAATGAGGGGTGGCAGAAAATATGCTAAAAGTTTTGTTCAGCCAGTTTCATTCATCCTACCATTTAAATTGATTGAAGAATTTACAAATACAATGACGCTTGGTTTCCGTCTCTATGGTAATATATTTGCCGGTGAAATTTTATTAGGGTTAATTGCTCAAATGGCTTTTATTTCATTGCCATTTGCATTTATTGGTTCTTTAATTCCAATGGTATTGTGGCAAGGATTTAGTTTATTTATTGGAGCTATTCAAGCTTTTATTTTTACCACTTTATCGATGGTATACATGTCACACAAAGTAGAAGAAAAATAGAAGGTAATTTTAAGGAGGAAATAACATGGAAGCTTTAGCAGCAGCTATTGCCGTAAGTTTTTCAGCAATTGGCGCGAGTTTCGCCAACAGTATTATCGTTAAAAGTACAATCGAAGGAATTTCTCGTCAGCCTGAATTGCGTGGTCCACTTCAAACAGTTATGTTGATTGGTATTGCCCTTGTTGAGGCGATCCCGATTCTTGCAGTCGTTGTTGCGTTTATGATTTTATAGCTAAACCTAGGATTCCAGTAGTTGTTTGATAGGAAGGAGTGGAGAAGGTGAGTCCATTTGTGATGGGTGTAACAGTCGGTGGCTTACATGTTGGAGACATTATCGTGACGTTATTAAGTTTTAGTATTCTAATGTTTCTTTTAAAACGCTTTGCTTGGGGACCCTTGATTAAAGTCATGGAAGAGCGTGAACATTTTGTTGCCACTGAGCTTGAATCTGCAGAGGAAAAGAGAATTCGAGCAGAAAAATCGATTAAAGAAGCCGATGAAAGATTAGAGAAAGCTCGTCAAGAAGCAAAATCAATTGTTATTAATGCAAGACAATCAGCAACAAGTTTAGAAGAAGAAATTATTGCAGAAGCCCGCTTAGTAGCCAAGAAAATGAAGCAAGATGCGGAAGAAGAAGTGGAAATTGAGCGTCATGAAGTGCTCCAAGATATGCAAGAGGAAGTCACTAAGATTGCCTTCCAAATAGCGATGGACATTATTCAAAAAGAAATGAGCCCAGAGGATCAGAAACGTCTGGTTGAAGAACGTCTTAAAAATATAGGAGACGATTGGACATGAAAAATCGATTACAGGCCCGACGTTATGCAGAAGCTCTCTATGAAGTAGCAAAAGAAAAGGGCCGGGAGCAAATGATTGATCGAGAATTGAAAATTATTCGACAAGTGTTTACTTCGGAGTCTGATTTGGTTAAATTTTTACAAAATCCAACAAATTGGTTAAATCGTGCTCGAATTATCAAATCAAGTTTTACAAGTTTTTCAGCAGAAGTAGTCAAAACCTTACTGATAATGGTTGAACATCATGCTGAAGAAAATGTTGAATTCATGATTGAATATTACCAAGTACTCTTCAATCAAGGTCAGCAGATAGCAGTTGGAGCAATTTACACAACCTTACCTTTACCTGAGGAGGAAAAGCGTGAGGTGGAAGATAAATTTGCAGGTAAGTTTGGTTATCAAAAATTGAAACTAACAAATATAATTGATCCAGATGTACTTGGAGGTTTTAAAATTATTGTTAATCAGCAAATATACGATGCATCTATTCAAGGGCGAATTCAACACATGAAACGTGAGTTTGTTCCATTGTATAAAAGGTGACAGGGGGTCAATGACATGG